>NZ_JBIAVA010000001.1:851092-1007177 GCF_042893535.1 Streptomyces sp. NPDC001599 | reverse complement strand
CGTGAATGTTTACCGGTTATCCGGTCGACACCACGAGAGCGGAACAGTCGGAGGAATAATCCGACCGTTCACAGCGTCCTCGCTGTGTGTTACTTCAAAGGAACCTCGTCCCAGCCGAATGGCCGGAGACGGGGTATCAACATATCTGGCGTTGACTTTTGGCACGCTGTTGAGTTCTCAAGGAACGGACGCTTCCTTTGTACTCACCCTCTCGGGCTTTCCTCCGGGCGCTTCCCTTCGGTCTTGCGTTTCCGACTCTATCAGATCTTTCCGATCCGATTCCCTGTCGGTGGGATTTGTCGATGCCTTCGCGCTTTCGCTCGTCGGCCTTTCGACATTCACTACGTTAGCCGATTTCTCCGTGGACTCATAATCGAGTCCCGCGAGTTTGAACTCAGGCATGCGGACATGCCGAATTCGCTCCCGCTGAGGGAAGTCGTAGGTAGTGGGTTGACCGCTTCCGGCTGCAGGCGATTGCCGTACCCGGGTCAAGCGGCTCGGGCCACGTTACGCGTCTCCCAAAGGAGAGTCAACTTCGGCGCTTCCTCGGGACATGTGCCCGATACGGGCTGACCGTCGGATCGTCGGCGACCCAGTAGCGCCAGGGGTGCACGCCGCCTTCGCCGGCCACGCCGGTACGGGGGCCGTTCCGTACCTGGTCACCGGGTACGGGGGTACCCGTCAGGATGCGCAGAGGCGTCTCTTGGGATGTGCACGCGTCCGTGCCGTTCAACGCGCGGTCCACGCCCAGGGCGGTGGCGAGGCGGGCCGGACCTTTGGCCAGTTCCTTGTCATTGCGGGCGGAGAGCCGACGGGTCCGGGCCAGCTCGGCTCCCTCGATGATCTCGCCGGCACGGAGCAGAACCGCGCTCGACCTGCCCTCTGGACCGCACACCAGGTTCATGCAGAACCACATGCCGTAGGTGAAGTAGACGTACACGTGTCCGGGGGGACCGAACATCACGTCGTTTCGAGGGGTGCGGCCGCGGTAGGCGTGGGAGCCGGGGTCGTTCTGACCGTCGTAGGCCTCCACCTCTGTCAGGCGGAGGGCGATCGGACCGTCCGGGGTGGTGCGCACCAGGATGCGGCCCAGGAGGTCGGGGGCCACCTCGAGGACGGGGCGGTCGAAGAATCCCCTGGGCAGGGGCGTACGGTCGGGGCTCGCGATCATGCCGTCCGAGCGTAACGCAGCCGGGACCGTGCGCGGGGTGGTCGGGGAGCGTCCGCCTTGCCAGGGTATGGGGCGCGGAACCGGCCACGGTCGGATCGCGTTTGTATGGGTCGAGGACCCACACGTAAGCCTGGAGAGGGAGAGACATGGCGTTCAAGAAGCTGCTCGCGAGTCTGGGGGCCGGCGGGGCTTCGGTCGAGACCGTGCTGAGCGAGAGCAACGTCGTTCCGGGGGGTGTCGTCCAGGGAGAGGTTCGGATCCAGGGTGGGTCCGTCGACCAGGAGATCGAGGGGCTGTCGGTCGGGCTCCAGGCCAAGGTCGAGGTGGAGAGCGGCGACCAGGAGTACAAGCAGGACATCGAGTTCACCAAGGTGCGACTCGGTGGTGCCTTCGAGCTGAAGGCCGGAGTGGTGCACGCGGTGCCCTTCGGGCTCGAGATCCCGTGGGAGACGCCGATCACCATGATCGACGGGCAGTCGCTGCGCGGGATGAACATCGGCGTCACCACGGAGCTGGAGATCGCGCGCGCCGTGGACTCCGGTGACCTGGACGCCATCAACGTGCACCCGCTGCCGGCGCAGAAGGCGATCCTGGACGCGTTCATCGGCCTGGGCTTCCGGTTCAAGAGCGCGGACATGGAGCGCGGCCACATCCGGGGTACGCGGCAGCAGCTGCCCTTCTACCAGGAGATCGAGTTCTTCCCGCCGCAGCAGTACCGCGGGCTGAACCAGGTCGAGCTGAGCTTCGTGGCCGACGCGCAGGCGATGGACGTCGTGCTGGAGATGGACAAGAAGCCCGGACTGTTCAGCGAGGGCAGCGACACGTTCCGTTCCTTCAAGGTCGGGCTGAACGACTACCAGGGCACCGACTGGACGGCGTACCTCAACCAGTGGCTCTCCGAGGTCGGCAGCAAGCGCAACTGGTTCTAGAAGATCTAGGCTCGGTCATCTCTGCACCAGACCATTCAGGAGGTACCGAGGTGACCGAGCTGAAGCGGCGTCCGCTCCCCCATGACTTCCACCCGCCCGTGCCGTCGTTCACCGTCACGAGCGAGGACGTTCCGGAGGGCGGTTCGCTCAAGGACGACCAGGTCCACGCCGTCGGCAACACCTCCCCGCACCTGCGGTGGGAGGGTTTCCCCGCCGAGACCAAGAGCTTCGCCGTGACGTGCTACGACCCGGACGCCCCGACGGGCAGCGGGTTCTGGCACTGGGTGGTGTTCGACATCCCGGCCTCGGTGACCGAGCTGCCGGTGGGGGCGGGCAGCGGCACGTTCGAGGGGCTGCCGCAGGGTGCCGTACAGGCACGCAACGACTACGGCAGCAAGGACTTCGGCGGGGCCGCGCCGCCGCCCGGGGACGGCCCGCACCGGTATGTGTTCACGGTGTACGCCGTGGACCAGGAGAAGCTCGGACCGGATGCGGACGGCACCCCCGCATTCGTCGGCTTCAATCTGCGCTTCCACACGATCGCGCGCGCCCAGCTGATCGCTGAGTACGAGGTGCCCGCCGACAGCTGACCCAGCCGAGCGTTCATGGAACGTTTGCCCGCCCCCGGTCTTGGAATGGATCAGGGGCGGGCATCTTTATATTGCGTTGTCCATCTCGGCGTGCCCGGCCAGAGTTGATCCCAGCCCGCCAGGGGGTGGGCCGGTGCGCACGGGAGGTGGGCTGGTATGCGGGACACGCTGGTGCTGAACGCGAGCTTCGAGCCGTTGTCGACGGTGACGTTGAATCGAGCCGTCGTTCTGGTGCTCCAGGACAAGGCCGTCGTCGAGCAGGCCCACCCCTCGCTGCGCATGCGCGGAGCCGCGCTCGACATACCCGCGCCACGGGTGATCAGGCTGTGCCAATACGTGCGGGTGCCGTTCCGAAGACGGGCTCCGTGGTCGAGGCGGGGGGTGTTGGTCCGGGACCGGCACCGGTGCGCGTACTGCGGGCGGCGGGCGACGACCGTCGACCACGTGGTGCCGCGGTCGCACGGCGGGCAGGACACCTGGCTGAACACGGTGGCCTCGTGTGCGGAGGACAATCACCGCAAGGCGAACCGGACGCCGGAGCAGGCGGGGATGCCGTTGCTTCGGGAGCCGTTCGAGCCGACTCCCGCCGACGCGATGTTGCTGGCGCTGGCCAGGGACGACTTCGCTGCGCTGCCGGAGTGGTTGGTGCTGGACGCGGCGTGACGGCCGGCGCCGTAGGGGCTTGAGTCTCGACGCCGGGTGCGGGTTGTGTGTGGCTGGTCGCGCCCACGCGGCGGAGCCGCAGATCGATACAGCCCCGCGCCCCTCGAGGCGCGGGGACTGCCCGGCGTCAGAAGTGAAGCCCCGTCAGTCGATCGACGGCTTCTCTCGGCGTTCCTGGGCCGGGACGCTCGCGCCGCCGTTGCCGCTTCCGCTGCCCGAACCGCCGCCCAGGCCCCCGAAGTTGCCCATGGCGCCGGAGAGGCCCTTGAGGGCGTCGCCGATTTCGCTGGGGACGATCCAGAGCTTGTTGGCGTCGCCTTCGGCGATCTTCGGGAGCATCTGGAGGTACTGGTAGGAGAGCAGCTTCTGGTCCGGGTCGCCGGCGTGGATGGCCTCGAAGACCGTGCGGACGGCCTGGGCCTCGCCCTCGGCGCGCAGGGCGGCGGCCTTGGCCTCACCTTCGGCGCGCAGGATCTGGGACTGCTTCTCGCCCTCGGCGCGCAGGATCTCGGACTGCCGGACACCTTCGGCCTGGAGGATCGCGGCGCGCTTGTCACGGTCGGCGCGCATCTGCTTCTCCATCGAGTCCTGGATGGAGGTGGGCGGTTCGATGGCCTTGAGTTCGACGCGGTTGACGCGGATGCCCCACTTGCCGGTGGCCTCGTCGAGGACGCCGCGCAGGGCCGCGTTGATCTCCTCGCGGGAGGTCAGGGTCCGCTCCAGGTCCATGCCGCCGATGATGTTGCGCAGGGTGGTGACGGTGAGCTGCTCGATGGCCTGGATGTAGCTGGCGACCTCGTAGGTCGCGGCGCGGGCGTCGGTCACCTGGTAGTAGATGACGGTGTCGATGTTGACGACCAGGTTGTCCTGGGTGATGACCGGCTGCGGCGGGAAGGGGACGACCTGTTCGCGCAGGTCGATGCGGTTGCGGATGGTGTCGATGAACGGGACCACGATGTTGAGGCCCGCGTTGAGGGTCCGCGTGTAGCGGCCGAAGCGCTCGACGATGGCGGCGCTGGCCTGTGGGATGACCTGGATGGTTTTGATCAGGGCGATGAAGACCAACACCACCAGGATGATCAGGACGATGATGACCGGTTCCATCGTGGGTGTCCGTCCCCTTCTCCGCCTCGGCGCTCCGGCAGATCCTATTGACCAGATCCGTTGACCTGGCTGACCCTGACTACTGCTGATCTTACGGCTGTTGAGGATCTTGCTGGTCGAGTCTGACAGACCGTCGCTCGGCGTGGAGGCCGTTCGGGCCACTTGTGCACGGCGGGGTCACATGATGACGGCCGTGGCCCCGTCGATCTCCACGACGTCCACTTCCTCGCCCGGTTCGAAGGCCCGCCCGGTGTCCAGGGCGCGTGCCGACCAGATCTCCCCGGCGAGTTTGATCCGGCCGCCGGCACCGTCGACCCGTTCCAGGACGACGGCCTGTCTGCCCTTCAAGGCGTCCACTCCCGTGGCCAGTTGGGGCTGTTGGGAGCGGTGTCGGGCGGCGATGGGCCGTACGACGGCGATGAGGGCGACCGAGACGATGACGAAGACGAGTACCTGGACGACCAGGTCCGCGCCCAGTCCGGAGGCGACGGCGGCGGCGACCGCGCCGACGGCGAACATCCCGAACTCCGGCATCGCGGTCACGACGAGCGGAATTCCGAGCGCTGCCGCGGCGACGAGCCACCACACCCATGCGTCGATGTCGTTCACGCTGTCATGGTAGGTCCGACGGTGACGCCGGGGACAGGGCGCACTCGGGGCGGGTCAGGACAGCGGGAGCCCCTTGGCGGTCCACCGGTCCCCGGCCTGCTCGACGACGAGCGGGAGTCCGAAGCAGAGGGACAGGTTGCGGGAGGTCAGTTCGAGCTCCAGCGGTCCGGCGGCCAGGACCTTGCCCTGACGGATCATCAGGACGTGGGTGAAGCCCGGGGCGATCTCCTCGACGTGGTGGGTGACCATGATCATGGAGGGCGCGATGGGGTCGCGGGCCAGTCGGCCGAGACGGCGGACGAGGTCCTCGCGGCCGCCGAGGTCGAGGCCGGCGGCGGGCTCGTCGAGGAGGAGCAGCTCGGGGTCGGTCATCAGGGCACGGGCGATCAGGGTGCGCTTGCGCTCGCCCTCGGAGAGGGTGCCGAACCTGCGGTCCAGGTACTCGGTCATGCCGAGGCGGTCGAGGAAGGCGCGGGCCCGCTGCTCGTCGATGTCCTCGTACTCCTCCTGCCAGCCGGCGGTCATGCCGTACGCGGCGGTGAGCACGGTCTGCAGGACGGTCTGGCGCTTGGGCAGCTTGTCGGCCATGGCGATGCCGGCGACGCCGATGCGCGGGCGCAGTTCGAAGACGTCGGTGCCGGGCTTGCCGAGGGTCTCGCCGAGGATGGTGGCGGTGCCGCTGCTCGGGTAGAGGTAGCTGGACGCGACGTTGAGGAGGGTGGTCTTGCCGGCGCCGTTGGGACCGAGGATGACCCAGCGCTCGCCCTCCTTGACCGACCAGGAGACCTGGTCCACCAGAGCCCGGCCCTCGCGGACCACGGTTACGTCCTGAAGCTCCAGAACATCGCTCATGAGCGCGTTGTCTCCCCTTGCATTGTGGCCGGTCTCGGCTGTCGCGTACACCTGTGACTCGGGCCGCGGCGCCGGTGGGCGCAGGCCCCTCCAGGAAATCTACGCCACCGGTCGGCGTAACCGTTCCATCGGTCCGGTCCTTAGGGTGGGGGCATGCTCTCGGAACCACGTGCAGGGCGCCTTGCCGCCTGGGGAAATGCCCTTATTGCCCATATGGTCTCGCCGGACGACGCCGCGGTCGCGATCGTGGGCGAGGACGCGGTGCACCGGGTGGAGGGGCTGCCCGGCGAAGACGCTCCGGTCGGTCTCACGCTGGCGTTGGGGCGGTTGCGGGCGCTCGGCGCGGTCGGGCTGCGGATCGCGCTGCCCGCGCCTGGGCATCCGCTGGGGCTGAGCGGGCCGCCGGAGTTCAACGCGCGGGCGCTGGAGGCCGAGGAGGCGGTGATCTGCGAGGGGGCCGCGCTGGGGCTGGTGCCGCAGGTGTACGAGGCCGGGCCCGAGGGGGACGTGCACGTCGAGGTCGTCTGGCACTGCCTGCCGGTGCGGGAGGCGCCGCCGGCGGACGTGCCCTCGCTCGGGGAGGCGGAGCGGGAGCTGGCGGAGGCCCTGCGGGACGCCACTGAGGTGCTGACGCGGCTGGACGTCGCCGGGTCGGGGCCGGTGGCGGAGGCGGCGGTCGCGGCGTACCGGGCGCGGGCGGAGCGCGGGCGCGAGGTGCTGGCGCCGGGGTATCCGCCTCGGGCGGTGCGGGTGCTGGAGTTGGCGCAGCGGGTGGGGGTGCTGGTGTCGCTGGCGTCCGAGAACGGGCACGGGGGTGCGGTGAGCGCGTCCGAGATGGCCGCGCGGGGGGACGCGCTCAGGCCGGTGGAGCGGGTGGCTCGGCGGGCGCAGGTCGCGGCGTACAACTCCGTTGTGGTGGAGCGGGGGCGGTGAGGATGCCGTGTCTTGGTGGGCGCCCGGGGTGAGTGCGGGCGTGGGCCGGGGTGGCGCCGCTCGGCGCTGACAGGTGCCGCGGCGCCCACCCGTGCCGCCCCAGCGGCACGATTGCCCGCTGCTGGGACGGCGTGGGGGCGGCGGCCTGCGTCAGTGGTTGACGCCCAGGTTGCCGAAGGCCGGGTTCAGGAGGCCGATGACGTTGACGCTGTTGCCGACGGCGTTGACCGGGATGTGGATCGGCGCCTGGACCAGGTTGCCGGAGGCGACGCCCGGGGAGCCGACGGCCTTGCCGTGGGCGTGGGCGCCGCCGTCGGTGGCGGAGGCCATGCCCGCGCCGGCGGCGATCAGGCCGCCGGTCACCATCGTCACGGCCGCTGCCTTCTTCAGGTTCTTCACTTACAAGCCCTCCTTGCGATCGCCGCGGCAGTCGCCGCAGCACGCACTGGAGAACGGCCGGACCCCTCGAAGGATGCGCCATTTGGGGGACATTCCCACGACGGTATGAATCTCCGACCGGAGGGGAACCCTCCGCCGTGGTGCCGCGTACCGGGGCGGTCGGCCGCGGTCAGCCGGCCGCACCGTGGCGCACGGCCCACAGGGCGGCCTGGGTGCGGTCCGCGAGGTCGAGTTTCATCAGGATGTTCGAGACGTGGGTCTTCACCGTCTTCTCGGAGAGGACGAGCGCACGCGCGATCTCCCGGTTGGAGCGGCCGTCCGCTATCAGGCCCAGCACCTCGCGCTCCCGCTCCGTGAGGGAGCCCGCCCTGCCCGGCCCCGAGCTGCTCTCCTCCTGGCTCAGGAGAGCGCCCGCGACCTCGGGCTGGAGCAGGATGTGCCCGGCGTGGACGGAGCGGATGGCGCCGGCCAGCGCGTCGGGGTCGACGTCCTTGTACACGTACCCGGCCGCGCCCGCCCGCAGGGCCGGGACCACGGTGCGCTGCTCGGTGAAGCTGGTGACGACCAGCACGCGCGCGTGGTTGTCCAGCTCCCGGAGCCTGCGCAGCGCGTCGACGCCGTCCATGCCCGGCATCTTGACGTCCATGAGGATCACGTCGGGCTTCAGCTCCTGGGCGCGGTCGACGCCCTCGGCACCGTCCGCCGCATCGCCGACCACCTCGATGTCGTCCTGTACCTCCAGGAAGGTGCGCAGTCCCCGGCGGACCACCTGGTGGTCGTCGACGAGCAGCACCTTGATTGCGTCAGCCACCGGGAACCTCCATCTCGATCGTGGTGCCCTCGCCGGGCGCGGACCGCACGGTCAGCCGGCCGCCGGTGCCGTTCGCCCGGTCGCGCATCGAGACCAGGCCGAGGTGGCGTCCGGCGCGGCGTACCGTGCGCGGGTCGAAGCCGCCGCCGTCGTCGGTGATCCGCAGGACGGTCGCGGTGCCCCGCCGGTGGAGCGTCACCGCGACGCGTTCCGCCCCGGAGTGGCGCAGGGCGTTGTGCAGTGCCTCCTGGGCCACGCGCAGCATCGCCTCCTCCTGGGCGGCCGGGAGCGCTTTGACGCCTTGGCCGGTGAAGGTGACGCGGGCGGCGTGGGCGCGGTCGAGGACCTGGATCTGGGTGCGCAGGGTGGCGACGAGGCCGTCCTCCTCCAGGGCGGCGGGACGCAGCTCGACGACGGCGGCGCGCAGTTCGTCGGCGGCCTCGGCGGCCAGGGTGGCGACCTGGTGCAGCTCGCCCTTGGCGCGCGCGGGGTCGCGGTCGACCAGGGCGGTGGCGGCCTGGGCGGTCAGGCGCAGCGAGAACAGCTTCTGGCTGACCGCGTCGTGCAGTTCGTGGGCGAGGCGGCTTCGTTCCTCGGCGATGGTCAGCTCGCGGCTGCGCTCGTACAGGCGGGCGTTGGTGAGGGCGATGGCGGCGTGCTGGGCGAGGATGCCGAGCAGTTCCTCGTCGTCCTGCGTGAAGCCGCAGGTGCCTTCCGGCTTCGGACAGTTCTTGTTCGCCAGGAAGAGCGCGCCGAGGACCTCGTCGCCGTCGCGGATCGGCAGGCCCAGGAAGTCGACCAGGTCGGGGTGGGCGGCGGGCCAGCCCCCGAAGCGGGGGTCCTTGCGGACGTCGCCCAGGCGCTCGGGCGTGGCCTCGTGGAGCATCGCGGCGAGGATGCCGTGCTGGCGCGGCAGCGGGCCGATGGCCTTCCACTGCTCGTCGCTGACACCGTCGACCACGAACTGGGCGAAGCCGCCGTGGTCGTCGGGGACGCCGAGTGCGGCGTACTGGGCGTCGAGCAGCTCGCGGGCCGAGGCGACGATCGTCTTGAGGACGTCGCGCACCTCGAGGTGCCTGCTCATGGCCAGCAGCGCGGAGCTCACCGCGGTGAGGCCGGACCGGGGGCCGTGACTCATGTCCTCACGGTACCCGCGGCGGGCGGGGGCGGGATCGGCCCGGTGACGGGCCTCGCCTAGGGCGGTGGGACTAGGTCCGGAGTCCCGTCCGCCGGGCCTAGGCCGAAGGGCCCCCGGACGTTGGGGCCCGTGCCCGAGGCGGTGGGCGGCGGCCGGTTCCTACGTTGAGGATCACGCCGGCCGAACGGACGGCGGGGACGACGAAGGGGACGGGTGTCATGCCGGTTGCGATCATCACGGGGGCGTCCAAGGGGCTGGGCCGGGCACTCGCCGAGGCCCTGGCGGCACGGGGGTGGGACCTGGTGCTGGACGCCAGGGGTCCCGAGGTCCTCAAGGAGACGGCGAGGGGGCTGGAGGCGTACGGCACGCGCGTGGCGGCGCTGCCCGGCGACGTCACCGACTCCTGGCACCGGACGGGACTGGTGACTGAGGCCCGGCGGCTGGGCGGCGTGGATCTGCTGGTCAGCAACGCGAGCGCACTGGGCGCCGAGCCGCTGGTGCGCCTGGCGGAACTGCCCCTGGAGGGTCTGCGGCGGGCTCTGGAGGTGAACGTGGTGGCCGCGCTGGGCCTGGTCCGTGAGGCGCTGCCGCTGCTGCGGGAGGCTCCCGCGGGCGCGGTGATGACGATCAGCTCCGACGCGGCCGCCGAGGCGTACGAGACGTGGGGCGGCTACGGGGCGTCCAAGGCGGCCCTGGACCAGCTGGCGGCGGTGCTGGGAGTGGAGGAGCCGGGCCTGCGGGTCTGGGCTGTCGATCCGGGGGACATGGCCACGGACCTGTACACGGCCGCCGTGCCGGACGACGAGGATCCGCGGCCGGACCCGGCGAGTGTCGTGCCGGGGCTGCTGCGGCTGCTGGACGAGCGTCCGGCGAGCGGGCGCTACGGGGCTCCGGCGCTGCTGGAGGCGCGCTGATGTCGCCCCTGGCGGTGCGGGTCCCACAGGAGCTGTCGGCCCGGGTGCCGGTCGAGCAGCGGGGGCCGGGGCTCGACCGGGACGGCGTAAGGCTGCTGGTGTCGCGGGGCACCGAGGTGTCCCACCACGGGTTCGCGGAGCTGCCGGGGCTGCTGCGGGCCGGCGATCTGCTGGTGGTGAACACGTCGCCCACGCTGGCCGCCGCGGTGGACGGCCGGGTCGGGCACGCGCGCGTGGTGGTGCACTTCTCCACGCGGGGGGACGACGGCCGGTGGGCGGTGGAGCTGCGGGAACCGGACGGGAGGGGCACCACGCGCGCGCGTGCGGAGGCAGCGGAGGCGACGGGCGTCCCGCGCGCGTGTGCGGAGAGTGTGGAGGCACGCGGGTGCGGTGGTCCGGCGGGGACGAAGGTGCGGCTGCCGGGTGGTGCGCGGCTGATGCTGGAGGAGCCGCTGAGTGCGCGCGGGGAGCGGTTGTGGTGGGCGCGGGTGTCGGGGACGGAGGTGCCCGCGCTGCTGCGGGAGCACGGGCGGCCCATTCGGTACTCCTATACGGAGCGGGACCAGCCGCTGTCCGTCTACCAGACGGTCTTCGCGCTGCCGTACGCGGACGGGACGGGCAGTGCGGAGATGCCGAGCGCGGCGCGGCCCTTCACGGCGCGGCTGGTGGCGGAGCTGGTGAGCCGCGGGGTGCAGTTCGCGCCGGTGACGCTGCACACGGGGGTGGCCTCGGCCGAGTCGCACGAGCCGCCCTATCCGGAGCGGTTCGCCGTGCCGGAGGCGTCGGCGCGGCTGATCAACGCCGTGCGCGCCGGGGACGGGCGGGTGGTGGCGGTGGGGACGACGGCCGTACGCGCGGTGGAGTCGGCGGCCGGGGCCGACGGGGTCGTACGGGCGCGGGCGGGGTGGACCGAGCTGGTGGTGACGCCGGAGCGCGGGGTGCGGGTGGTGGACGGCCTGCTGACGGGGTTGCACGAGCCCGAGGCCTCGCATCTGCTGATGCTGGAGGCGGTGGCGGGGCGGGCGGCGATCGACCGCGGGTACGAGGCGGCGGTGCGGCGGCGCTACCTGTGGCACGAGTTCGGGGACGCCCATCTCCTCCTGCCGTAGGAGGGCGGCGCACACCCACTCACACATCGCATTGCTTCAGCAACTAGCAGTGAGAAGGACGGAGGGCCGATGTGAGCCCGCGCATAGGGCGCACGTCACGTACGAAGGGGAGTAGGAGAACGACTCGTCCGTTTTGACCGGGGCGGATGGTCCATTCTGCCCCGGTTTGCCGTTCCCCGATCCACTACCCGGCTTCGTACGTCACACCTTTGCCTCCGGATTTTGCGGCCGCTAAGAATTGCTCTCGTCGCTCAGCGCCGTGGGTTCTCCCCCGCGGCGTTTGTGCCGGAAGCACCAACTGTCCCCACCGGACGAGAGCGACCTCCGCGCTATTCGAAGAGGTCTATCCCGCCATGCTCAAGAACATCCTTCCCCGTGGTCGCAGTCGTTCCCTGAACCGCACCCAGAAGGCCGCGATCGCCGGTGTCGGCGCGCTCGGCGCCGCCGCCGTCGCCCTCACCGCCGTCCCGGCCAGCGGCCAGACGACGACCACGAGCGAGGCCGCTCCGACGGCCAAGGTGGCGTACAGCACCAAGCAGATCCAGGACGTGCACGCCGGTGTCACCGGCCAGCTCGCCGGCGCGAGCCAGAAGGTCGCCGCCATCGAGGCCAAGAAGGAGGCGGCCGCCAAGAAGGCGACCGCCGAGAAGAAGGCCGCTGCCAAGAAGGCCGCCGCCAAGCGTGAGGCCAAGGAGAGCACCAGCCGCTCCGCCCAGCGCACCGAGGTCAAGAAGGCCGCGCCCAAGTCCTACCCGAACAACCTCGACGGCTGGATCCGCGAGGCCCGCGCCATCATGAAGAAGCACGGCATCCCCGGAACCTACGAGGGCATCCACCGCAACATCATGCGGGAGTCCTCCGGCAACCCGAAGGCCATCAACGACTGGGACATCAACGCCATCAACGGCATCCCGTCGAAGGGCCTGCTCCAGGTCATCCCGCCGACGTTCGCGGCCTACCACGTGCCCGGCACCTCGAAGAACATCTACGACCCGGTCGCCAACATCGTCGCCGCGTGCAACTACGCCGCGGACAAGTACGGCACCATGGACAACGTCGACAGCGCGTACTGAGGTCGGCGCGGACCTCTTCACGACGTCGCCGACGCCGCACCGTACGCCGAAGGGCGGCACCCTCCTGACGGGGTGCCGCCCTTCGGGGCGTGCGGGCCGGGTCTGCGGGCCCGCCGGACCTCGGCCTACTTGCGCATGACCTCGGGCTCGTGCCGGCGCAGGAAGCGGGCGACGAAGAAGCCGCAGATCACACCGAGGACGATCAGCGCGACCATGTCCATCCCCCAGGCGCCCACGGTGTGCTCCCACAGCGGATCGGCCTCGGCGCCCTTCTCGGGCGGGCTGATCTTGTTGAAGTCCAGCGTGGCACCGGCCGCGGCGACCGCCCAGCGCGAGGGCATCAGGTACGAGAACTGGTTGACGCCGACCGCGCCGTTCAGGGCGAAGAGGCAGCCGGTGAAGACGACCTGGATGATCGCAAACATCACCAGCAGCGGCATGGTCTTCTCGGCGGTCTTCACCAGCGACGAGATGACCAGGCCGAACATCATCGAGGTGAAGCCGAGGGCCATGATCGGCAAGGACAGCTCGACGAGTGTCATCCCGCCGAGGACCAGTCCCTCCTCCGGGATCTCGCGGGTGGCGAAGCCGATCACGCCGACCAGCAGGCCCTGGAACACCGTGATCAGGCCGAGCACGAAGACCTTGGACATCAGGTACGCGGACCGGGACAGGCCCGTCGCGCGTTCCCGCTCGTAGATCACCCGTTCCTTGATCAGCTCACGGACCGAGTTCGCGGCACCGGCGAAGCAGGCGCCGACCGCGAGGATCAGCAGGACCGTGGTGGCGGTGCCGTTCGGGATGATCCGGCCGGTCTGCGGGTTCGCGGGGTTGGGCAGCAGACCCTTGTCCGCGTCGATGAGCAGGCTCACCGCGCCCAGCACGGCCGGCAGGATCACCATCAGGGCCAGGAAGCCCTTGTCGGAGGCGATCACCGACGTGTAGCGCCGCACCAGCGTGACGAACTGCGACATCCAGCCCTGCGGCTTCGGCGGCCTCATCGCCTGCATCGGCGGCACCTGTACGGACTGCGGCGCCACGGCGTCGAGGTCCGCGGCGTACATCTGGTAGTGCTGCGAGCCCTTCCAGCGGCCCGCCCAGTCGTAGTCGCGGTAGTTCTCGAAGGCGGAGAAGACGTCGGCCCAGGTGTCGTAGCCGAAGAAGTTCAGCGCCTCCTCGGGCGGGCCGAAGTAGGCCACGGAACCGCCCGGCGCCATCACGAGGAGCTTGTCGCAGGTCGCCAGCTCGGCCACCGAGTGGGTGACGACGAGGACGGTGCGGCCGTCGTCGGCGAGACCGCGCAGCAGCTGCATGACATCGCGGTCCATGCCCGGGTCGAGACCGGAGGTCGGCTCGTCCAGGAAGATCAGCGACGGCTTGGTGAGCAGCTCCAGGGCGACGGACACGCGCTTGCGCTGACCGCCGGACAGGGACGTGACCTTCTTGTCCTTGTGGATGTCCAGCTTCAGCTCGCGCAGCACCTCGTCGATGCGGGCGTTGCGCTCGGCGGCCGTGGTGTCGGCCGGGAAGCGGAGCTTCGCCGCGTACTTCAGGGCCTTCTTGACGGTCAGCTCCTTGTGCAGGATGTCGTCCTGCGGGACCAGACCGATGCGCTGGCGCAGCTCGGCGAACTGCTTGTACAGGTTCCGGTTGTCGTAGAGGACCTCGCCCTGGTCGGCCGGCCGGTAGCCGGTCAGCGCCTTGAGCAGGGTCGACTTGCCGGAACCCGACGGGCCGATCACCGCGATCAGCGACTTCTCCGGCACGCCGAAGGAGACGTCCTTGAGGATCTGCTTGCCCCCGTCGACCGTGACGGTCAGGTGCCGGGCGGAGAAGGAGACCTCACCGGTGTCGACGAACTCCTCGAGCCGGTCGCCGACGATCTGGAACGTCGAGTGGCCGACACCCACGATGTCGGTCGGGCCGAGCAGTTGGGAGCCGCCCTTGGCGATCGGCTGGCCGTTGACGTACGTGCCGTTGTGCGAGCCGAGGTCGCGGATCTCCATGCGCCCGTCGGGCGTCGAGTGGAACTCCGCGTGATTGCGGGAGACCTGGAGGTCGGAGACGACCAGGTCGTTCTCCAGGGCACGGCCGATGCGCATGACGCGGCCGAGCGAGAACTGGTGGAACGTGGTCGGGCTGCGGTCCCCGTGGACCGGTGGCGCCCCCGCCGCGCCGCCTGGTCCCTGCTGCTGGGGGAAGTGCGGCGCGACCTGCTGCGGCTGCGGCGCGACCTGCTGCGGCGGCTGTTGCTGCTGCCAGCCGGCCTGCTGGGCCTGGTGCTGCTGCCCGTGCTGCGGTGCCTGCTGCGGCGGCGCCTGCTGCTGGAACGGCTCCTGCGCGGGCGGCGCCTGCTGCGCCCAGCCCGCGCCGGCTCCCTGCGCGGCGTACGGCTGCTGCGGCTGTTGCTGTTGCTGTTGCTGTTGCTGCTGGGCCTGCGGCGCGCCGGCCGGGGCCTGTGCGCCGGTCAGGTTCACCCGCGGCCCGTCGGTCGCGTTGCCCAGGTTCAGCACCGTGCCGGCGCCGAGCTCCATCTGCTGGACCCGCTGCCCGTGCACGAACGTGCCGTTGGTGCTGCCGTGGTCCTCGACCACCCAACTGCGGCCGTTGAAACTGATCGTGGCATGCCGCCAGGAGACCCTGGCGTCGTCGAAAACAAGCTCCCCCTGCGGATCGCGTCCTAGCGCGTATGACCGGGACGGATCGAGCGTCCAGGTCCGTCCATTGGATTCCAGTACGAGTTCCGGCACTCCATGCCCCACTGAGTTGTCCCCCGATGTACCCCCGTCGCGGGGAGTCTAGGGATGTCGAACATCGGGGGGAACTATTTCAGGCTCGGGGCCCTGACCGAAAGTCGGGCCTTGTGAAAAGTGCGTAGGCACCCATCAGCCGTTCCCGTTGACGGGGTTGAAACCTGCCCGGAGAGTGGTATTCCACGCGAGGGGGACATGCGCGGCAACCTGACCGCGCAGCGGATCGGGGGGTCTGCCATGAGCGCGTCCACGAGCGTCGGAACCGAGGGGTACGGCACCCGTGTGCCGTGGGGCGACGTACTGCTGTCCGCGATCGCCTCCGTGAGCTGGGCATTGATCGGCATGGCGGGAGCGGCGGCGCTCGGCCTGCATCTGCTGGACGCGGACGCGGCGGGCTCGCTCGGACCGATGACCGCGGCGGTCGTGGCGCTCGGGGCGGGTGGTTCGGTCACACCGGCCGGTGATGTGTCCGCGTTCGGTCTGAAAGGGGCCGAGGCGCACACGGCCATCGAGATCACGCCACTGGGGGTGGGCCTGGTCGGTGCGCTGTTCCTGTCGTTCTTCTTCCTGCGGTCCCTGCGGGCGGCCGGAGTCGTCGTCTCTCCCGCCGAACTCCTGGCGCGCGCGGGCGCGGTGGTCGCGTTGTTCGTGGCGATGACGGGTGGACTGGCCTGGGCGGGGCACGACGTCGTGACGATCGACGGCACCTCGCTCGGGCTCGACGACCTGCCCGGCGGGGGCGGGAGCGGCGGGCTGGAGATTCCGGGGCTGGGTGACGTGGGCGACATCGGCGGGCTGCTGCCCGACCGGGTCGGTGACCTCGTGGACGCCCGGGCCGCCGTCGGGTTCACCGTCGACACCGCGCCGACGTTGCTGGGCGGTCTTGTCTGGTCCGCGGGCGTGCTGCTGATCGCGTTGCTGGCCTCGCGCCGCACTCCGCTGCCGCGCGGTTGCGAGGCCGTGCACCGGGTGGTGCGACCGGCCGTGTCCGCCCTGGTCACCGTGGCGCTGACGGCGGTGGCGGCCGGTCTCGCGGCGGCGGCGTACGCGGCGGTCGGCGACGACCATCCCCGGCGGATCGCGGGGGCCGCACTGCTGGGCGCGCCGAACGGCGTCTGGCTCGGCGTCCCGATCGGCCTGTTCGTGCCGTGGGACGGGCAGGCCACCGGTCAGCTGGTCGGGGTGCTCCCGGCTCCCCTCGACGACCTGCTCGGCTCCGGCACCGAGCGGCCGGTCACGCTGGGGCGGCTGGCGGAGCTGGACGGGCGGATGTGGCTGCTGGGGGTGGCCGCGGCACTGATGATGCTGCTGGCCGGGGTGCTGACTGCGGTGCGGACGCCGGTGGTGCCTGGTGACGCACGTCGTCTCGCCTTCGCCGGGCGCTGTGCGCTGCCGCTGGGCATCGCCACCGCGGTGACGCTGCCGCTGTCGGTCCGGCTCACGGAGGTCTCCGTGGACGCCTCCCTGTCGGTGCTCGGCGTCGACGCCTTCGGCGCGGGCCTCGACCTGCACGGACACCTCGGTGCGGCTCTGCTGCTGGGTGCCGTCTGGGGCGCGGGTGCGGGGGCCGCCGGGGCGCTGCTGGCATGCGCGAGCGGGGCGGCGGGGGTGCGGGCGACGGGCTTGGCACTCAGTGCCGAGGCGGGGCGGGAGGGTGTCGGCGCGGGAGGCGGGGCGTATGCGGCCCGGGCCTCGGGGCCGTACCGGCCGGGTACGCCGCACCGGCCGCCCGACCCGGGCGCCCATCCCTACCCGCGGTCGCGGGAGGGGGCGGTGCGGCCGGAGTCCGGCACGGCACCGGGAACGGGCGGACCCGAAGACGCCCGCCCGGCGGGGACGGCCCCGCCACCGCGCGACGCCGGGTCCCCGCCGGGGCCCGGGCATACGGCGTCCGGGGAACAGCCGCCCGGCGGCCCGGGGCGGTGGCGGGCGGACCCGGCGCGGCAGGGAGGCGGCGGCGCGGGCGGTCGGAGCGGTGGCCCCGGGCAGTACGGCGACGGGGCGCGCCGGGAGGACGGCGGGACGGATGGCCGGTCCGACGACGACGTGTACGGCGCCCCTACGGTGGCCGGGCCGCTGGGTCCGCCCCCGGGAACACCGCGCCGGCCGCCGAGGCCGGGAGAACGGCCCCCGCGGCCCCGGCCCTGGGGCGAGGTCCCTCCTCCCCCGCCACCCGCACCGCCTCGGCGCCCCCGCGACGGGTAGCACCGGTTCTGCCCCGCTCCGGCGCCGCCTCGGGAGGATGGGGTGCCGTTCCTGTCCGCCAGTCGGACCTGAGGCGCGGGCGGCACGGGGTGCCGGATACGGTTGGAGCACCATGAGCGCTTCGCAGACCTCTGACGTTCCCACTCTCCTCGTCAAGATCTTCGGCAAGGACCGGCCCGGCATCACGGCCGGCCTGTTCGACACTCTCGCCGCGTACTCGGTCGATGTCGTCGACATCGAGCAGGTCGTCACCCGTGGCCGGATCGTGCTGTGCGCGCTCGTGACCGAGCCGCCCCGTGGTCTGGAGGGCGATCTGCGGGCGACCGTCCACAGCTGGGCGGAGTCGCTGAAGCTCCAGGCGGAGATCATCTCAGGCATCGGCGACAACCGGCCGCGCGGATTCGGCCGCTCCCTGGTCACGGTGCTCGGGCACCCGCTCACCGCGGAGGCGACCGCCGCCATAGCGGCCCGGATCACCGAGTCCGGCAGCAACATCGACCGTATCTTCCGGCTGGCCAAGTACCCGGTGACCGCCGTCGAGTTCGCGGTGTCCGGCGTGGAGACCGAACCGCTGCGCACGGCGCTGGCCACCGAGGCCGCGGCGCTCGGCGTGGACATCGCGGTCGTCGCTGCGGGGCTGCACCGCCGGGCGCAGCGCCTGGTCGTGATGGACGTGGACTCCACGCTGATCCAGGACGAGGTCATCGAGCTGTTCGCCGCGCACGCCGGCTGCGAGGACGAGGTAGCCGAGGTGACGGCGGCCGCGATGCGCGGGGAGCTGGACTTCGAGCAGTCGCTGCACGCCCGCGTGGCCCTGCTGGCGGGGCTGGACGCCTCGGTGGTGGACAAGGTGCGTGCCGAGGTGCGGCTGACGCCGGGTGCCCGCACCCTGATCCGCACGCTGAAGCGTCTCGGCTACCAGGTGGGCGTCGTCTCCGGCGGCTTCACCCAGGTCACCGACGCCTTGCAGGAGCAGCTGGGGCTGGACTTCGCGCAGGCCAACACGCTGGAGATCGTCGACGGCAGGCTGACCGGACGGGTCACCGGGGAGATCGTGGACCGGGCCGGCAAGGCGCGGCTGCTGCGTCGGTTCGCCGCCGCCGCGGGCGTACCGCTGTCGCAGACCGTGGCGATCGGTGACGGGGCCAACGACCTGGACATGCTGAACGCGGCCGGACTCGGGGTCGCCTTCAACGCCAAGCCGGTGGTGCGCGAGGCGGCGCACACCGCCGTGAACGTGCCGTTCCTCGACACGGTGCTCTATCTGCTGGGCATCACCCGCGAGGAGGTCGAGGCCGCGGACACGCTGGACGACGATCTCGGCGACGGCCTCGGTCTGCCCGCCGAGCGGCCCTGACCCGGCGGAGGAACCGACGGACGCCAGGCCCGGGGGCCCGGACCGCGAGGGTGCCGGGCCCTGTCGCGTGGGGGCGGCGGGTCAGTCGGTCGGCGCCCAGTAGTCGACCAGGGCGGCCCGGCCGGGCTCCACGTCCTTCCAGGAGCCCGTGAAGGTGAGGACGGCGAAGGCGGAGGTCGGGAAGCCCCGGCGGCCGATCCGCTCGCGGACCTCGTCCTCGGCCGAGCCGGCCAGGATCTCGGTCAGCGCCTCCATGCCCGGGTTGTGGCCGATCACCAGCACGTTCCGCAGGTCGTCGGGGGTTTCGTTGAGCACGGCGATCAGCTCGCCGGGCGAGGCCTCGTAGATCCGCTCCTCGTAGACGGTCTTCGGCCGGTGCGGGAACTCCTGGACGGCGAGCTTCCAGGTCTCGCGGGTCCGGGCCGAGGTGGAGCACAGGGCCTGGTCGAAGGACACGCCCGTATCCGCGAGCCGACGCCCGGCCTCCGCGGCGTCCATGCGGCCCCGGTCGGCGAGCGGCCGCTCGTGGTCGGCCACCTGTGGCCAGTCGGCTTTCGCATGCCGGAAGAGAACAATCCTGCGGGGTTCTGCGACGCTCATGTCTTCCAGCTTCGCATGAAACAGGCCATGGGGCTCTGAGAGTTGACATGCGGACTCACCGCGGGACGCGTGCGGGAGCCCGAGGCCGGCGCTCAGCGCCCGGTCAGCTGCTCCAGCCGCTCCAGGAGGTGGGCCGTCGTGGGCTGCTCCGCGGCCGCCTGGGCGTCGGCGGGATTGAGTATCAGCAGCAGCAGCGCGAAGAAGGCCAGCACGGGCAGGGCGAGGGCCCACCAGGGCAGCCGGGTGTCGACGCCGCCCCGGGTCGCCTGGGGAGGCCGGGTGTAGGTAGGGGCCGACATGATTGCCTCCGCTGGTCTTCGGGCGTCCGGGCCGTGCTCCGCGGCCCGCCGGTGGCGGGCACATCTCGAAGTTACGGAACCCGCGGGGCCCAACCCATCCGGAGGTCCACCCACTTGACCCTGACCCTCACCCCCTAAGGGATGGGGGGTTAACCCCACCACCGGGTCGCGGAGGGCGGGGTCACGGCGAGGCGATCGTCGCGATGACGCCGATGATCACGAAGATCGCGAGGAAGGCACCGAAGACGATCAGCATCTTCTTCTGGCCGTGCTGGGGATTCGGGTCGAGGACTGGCATACGGCAAGTCTCGCATCCCCCGCGCGTGCGGCTCCCGGCGGGCCACCGACCCGGACCGGCCCGCCGCCCGGCCGGTCAGCGGGCCGCCTCGTCCTCCACCGTGCGGTTGCGCCCGGCCAGGACGCCCACCACGATCTGCGGCACCATCAGCGCGCTCATCAGCGCGATCGGCAGGCCCCAGCCGCCGCTGTGCTGGTAGAGCACGCCCACCAGGAGCGGACCGGGGATGGAGATCAGGTAGCCGGTGCTCTGCGCGAAGGCGGACAGCTGGGCGACGCCCGCCCCGGTCCTGGCCCGCATCCCGACCATGGTCAGCGCCAGCGGGAAGGCACAGTTGGAGACGCCGAGCAGCAGGGCCCAGGCCCAGGCGCCGCCGACCGGCGCGAAGTACAGACCGGCGTATCCGGCGAGCCCGCACACGCCGAGGACCACCACGATCGGCCCCTGGTGGGGCAGGCGGGTCGCCACGCGCGGGATGACGAAGGCGAGCGGCACGCCCATCACCATGATCACGGCGAGCAGCAGCCCGGCGGTACCGGCGGAGACGCCCGAGTCCCGGAAGATCTGCGCCATCCACCCCATCGTGATGTAGGCGGCGGTGGCCTGGAGGCCGAAGAAGACGGCGAGCGCCCAGGCCGTGCGGCTGCGGGTGATCCGCAGCGGGGGCTGTTCCGCGGGCTTCTCGGCGGACCGCTCGCCCTCCGGGCCCGGCGTGGACGGCGCCGTGGAGGCCGGCGCCTTCCGGTTGCGCACGAAGGGGATCCACGGCAGGACGGCCAGCGCGGGCAGTACGGCCCAGACGGCGAGGCCGGGCTGCCAGTGACCGCCCAGCGCGTCGGTCAGGGGCACGGTCGCCGCCGCGGCGACGGAGGTGCCGAAGGCGAGGGCCATCGAGTAGAGGCCGGTCATGGAACCGACGCGGTCGGGGAAGTAGCGCTTGACGATGACCGGCATCAGGACGTTGCTGACCGCGATGCCCATCAGCGCCAGGGCGGTGGCGGCCAGGAAGCCGCCCGTGCCGCCGGCGTACGGGCGGATCAGCAGGCCCGCGGTGATGGCGGCCATGCCGGCGCAGACCACGGCGCCGGGCCCGAAGCGGCGGGCCAGCCGGGGGGCGGTGACCCCGAAGACGGCGAAGCAGAGCGGGGGCACGGAGGTGAGCAGTCCGGCGATGCTGCCGCTCATGCCGAGCCCGTCGCGGACCTCCTCCAGAAGGGCGCCCAGGCTCGTGATGGCGGGGCGCAGGTTCACCGCGGCCAGGACGATGCCGAGGATGAGCAGCCGGGTCGTCCACGTCGTCCACGCGCGCGTGGCGGACGCCTCGCCGGGTACCTCGGACACACCGCCCCCGGTACACCCCTGCGTGCACGTCTCCGCACCCGTGTCCGTGCGCGTCTGCGTACGTGTCTCCGTCCGGGTTTCGTCACTAGCCATGAGACCCATCATAGAATCATGGGATGATTGATTGTCCACTCGCTCGTCCCCCCGTGTGCGAAGGTGAGCCATGCCGCTGAGCCATCCCCGTCGTTCGGCACTGTCCGAGCAGGTCATCGCGGCCCTGCGGCAGCAGATCGCCTCGGGCGAGTGGCCGGTCGGCTCCCGCATCCCCACCGAGCCCGAGCTGGTCGAGCAGCTCGGAGTCGCCCGGAACACGGTCCGTGAGGCGGTCCGCGCGCTGGCCCACAACGGTCTGCTGGACATCCGTCAGGGCTCCGGCACCTACGTCGTGGCGACCAGCGAACTGGCCGGCGTGATGCAGCGCCGCTTCGCCGACGCCGATCCCCGCCACATCGCCGAGCTGCGGTCCACGCTGGAGTCCGCCGCCGCGCGCCTGGCCGCCGAGCGGCGCACGGAGAAGGACCTCAAGCAGATCGACGGCCTGCTGCAGCGCCGGGAGGAGGCCTGGGAGTCGGGTGACGCGGAGGCGTTCGTGTCGGCGGACGCAACGTTCCACCTGGCGGTCGTGGCCGCCTCGCACAACAACGTGATGACGGCGATGTACGCGGACCTGGGCGAGGTGATGCGGGACTGGCTGCGCGGCGACGTGGGCGAGGGCATGTCCCCGGCCATGCATCTGGACCACGCCCGGCTGGTGGACGCGATCCGCGCGGGCGACCCGGCGACGGCGGCCGAGGAGGCCGCGGCCTATCCGTTCGTGTGCCGGCCGGCGCTGTTCGCTCCGCCCTCGGGCCGCTGACCGGCGCCGCTCCGCTGACCCGCGCCGCTCCGGTGGCACACCTGCCGTGACGACGCGAGGGCCCGCACCCCGTACGGGATGCGGGCCCTCGGGTGTGGCGTCCGCTCAGGCGCCGATGGCGTGCAGACCGCCGTCGACGTGGATGATCTCGCCCGTGGTCTTCGGGAACCAGTCGCTCAGCAGCGCGACGATGCCGCGGCCGGCCGGCTCCGGGTCCTTCAGGTCCCACTCCAGCGGGGAACGGCTGTCCCACACGGCGGCCAGGTCGCTGAACCCCGGGATGGACTTGGCGGCCATGGACCCGATCGGGCCCGCCGAGACCAGGTTGCAGCGGATGTTCTGCTTGCCGAGGTCACGGGCCATGTAGCGGCTGGTGGCCTCCAGCGCGGCCTTGGCCGGGCCCATCCAGTCGTACTGCGGCCAGGCGTACTGCGCGTCGAAGGTGAGGCCGACGACCGAACCGCCGTTCTGCATCAGCGGCATGCAGGCCATGGTCAGCGACTTCAGGGAGTACGCCGAGACGTGCATGGCCGTGGCGACCGACTCGAACGGCGTGTTCAGGAAGTTGCCGCCGAGCGCGTCCTGCGGGGCGAACCCGATGGAGTGCACGACGCCGTCGAGACCGCCCAGCTCCTCGCCGACGATGTCGGCGAGCCGGGCGAGGTGCTCGTCGTTGGTGACGTCCAGCTCGATGACCTTGGTGGGCTTGGGCAGCTTCTTGGCGATGCGCTCGGTCAGCGTGGGCCGCGGGAAGGCGGTCAGGATGATCTCGGCACCCTGCTCCTGGGCCAGCTTGGCGGCGTGGAAGGCGATGGAGGACTCCATCAGCACACCGGTGATCAGGACGCGCTTGCCCTCGAGGATTCCGCTCATGGTGATCAGTGACCCATTCCCAGTCCGCCGTCAACGGGAATGACGGCTCCAGTGATGTACGAGGCGTCGTCCGAGGCGAGGAACCGCACCGTGGCGGCGATCTCCTCCGGCCGCGCGTACCGCCCCAGCGGCACCTGCGACACGATGCTCGCCCGCTGCTCGTCGGTGAGCACCTTGGTCATGTCGGTGTCGACGAAGCCGGGCGCGACGACGTTGAAGGTGATGTTGCGCGACCCCAGCTCACGGGCGAGGGAACGCGCGAAGCCGACCAGCCCGGCCTTGGAGGCGGCGTAGTTCGCCTGCCCGGCGGAGCCGAGGAGCCCGACCACCGACGAGATGAGGACGACGCGGCCCTTCTTGGCGCGCAGCATGGCGCGGTTGGCGCGCTTGACGACGCGGAAGGTGCCGGTGAGGTTGGTCTCGACGACGGAGGTGAAGTCCTCCTCCGACATGCGCATCAGGAGCTGGTCCTTGGTGACGCCGGCGTTGGCGATCAGGACCTCGACGGGACCGTGCGTCTCCTCGATCTCCTTGTAGGCCTGCTCCACCTGCTCGGTGTCGGTGATGTCGCACTTGACGGCCAGGAAGCCCTCCGGGGGCTCACCCGAGCGGTACGTGATCGCGACCTTGTCGCCTGCGTCGGCGAAAGCGCGGGCGATGGCGAGGCCGATGCCCCGGTTTCCTCCGGTGACGAGAACCGAGCGGCTCATCGGATCACCCTTTCGATAGCGGTCTGGCGCACCCGCCCGGTCACCCGTACGGCGGACGGTGACAGCAGGCGGCTTCCTCGAAAATCTATCGGTCCCCCGACTCCGTCAAAGACTCGGGCACCCACAGTGGCTTACGGGACTCACTGTCGGGTCCCTACAGAAAGGCACCGGGTACGGCGGGAAAGCTGTGGTCGCCGGACCGCCAACGCGACATGATGCGGCGCAGCCCCCGGTGTCGCGGCAGACGACCGGTCACGTCGACAGAAAGAGACGCAGGTGCCTCACAGCATCGACCAAGCCTTCACGGCACTCCCCCTACGCGCCCTCGCCGACGCCGCCCTCGCCCGTGCGCGTGCCCTCGGCGCGGAGCACGCGGACTTCCGTCTGGAGCGGGTGCGCAGCGCGTCCTGGCGGCTCAGGGACGCCCGGCCCGCCGGGTCCTCGGACACCACCGACCTCGGGTACGCGGTACGGGTGGTGCACGGCGGTACGTGGGGTTTCGCGTCCGGCGTGGACCTCACCCTGGACGCCGCCGCCAAGGTCGCCTCGCAGGCGGTGGCGATGGCGAAGCTGTCGGCGCAGGTGATCAGGGCGGCCGGGTCCGACGAGCGGGTGGAACTCGCGGACGAGCCCGTGCACGCCGACCGGACCTGGGTCTCGGCGTACGAGATCGATCCCTTCGCCGTGCCGGACTCCGAGAAGTCGGCGCTGCTGGCGGACTGGAGCGCGAGGCTGCTGGCGGCCGACGGGGTGGACCACGTGGACGCCTCGCTGCTCACCGTGCACGAGAACAAGTTCTACGCCGACACCGCCGGGACCGTGACCACGCAGCAGCGCGTGCGGCTGCACCCGGTGCTCACCGCCGTGTCGGTGGACGACTCCAGCGGCGAGTTCGACTCCATGCGCACGCTGGCGCCGCCGGCCGGACGGGGCTGGGAGTACCTGACCGGCACCGGCTGGGACTGGGATTCCGAGCTGGCCGAGATTCCGGAGCTGCTCGCCGAGAAGATGCGGGCACCGAGCGTCGAGGCGGGCCTGTACGACCTGGTCGTCGACCCGTCGAACCTGTGGCTGACCATCCACGAGTCCATCGGCCACGCCACCGAGCTGGACCGCGCCCTCGGTTACGAGGCCGCCTACGCCGGGACCTCCTTCGCCACCTTCGACCAGCTCGGCAAGCTGCGCTACGGCTCGGAGCTGATGAACGTCACCGGCGACCGCACCGCCGAGCACGGCCTGGCGACCGTCGGGTACGACGACGAGGGCGTCGAGGGCCAGTCCTGGGACCTGGTGGAGGACGGCACGCTGGTCGGGTACCAGCTCGACCGGCGGATCGCGCGGCTCACCGGTTTCGAGCGGTCCAACGGGTGCGCCTACGCCGACTCCCCCGCGCACGTACCGGTGCAGCGCATGGCCAACGTGTCGCTCCGGCCGGACCCCGGCGGGCTGTCGACCGAGGACCTGATCGGGGGCGTCGACCGCGGGATCTACGTCGTCGGGGACCGGTCCTGGTCCATCGACATGCAGCGCTACAACTTCCAGTTCACCGGTCAGCGCTTCTTCCGGATCGAGAACGGGCGGCTCGCCGGGCAGCTGCGGGACGTGGCGTACCAGGCGACGACCACCGACTTCTGGGGGTCCATGGCGGCCGTCGGCGGCCCGCAGACGTACGTCCTGGGCGGCGCCTTCAACTGCGGCAAGGCCCAGCCGGGGCAGGTCGCGGCCGTCTCGCACGGCTGTCCGTCCGCCCTCTTCAAGGGAGTCAACATTCTGAACACCACCCAGGAGGCCGGTCGATGAACGCCAGCACGGGGATTGGCCGGGGGTCCGGGGGTTGTCCCCCGGGAAAGCACAGCCTGAACACCACCCAGGAGGCCGGTCGATGAGCGTCCGCAGCAGCAAGCCGCACGAGATCGTCGAGCGGGCGCTGGAGCTGTCCCGGGCGGACGGGTGCGTCGTCATCGCCGACGAGGAGTCCACCGCCAACCTGCGCTGGGCGGGCAACGCGCTCACCACCAACGGCGTCACGCGCGGGCGCACGCTGACGGTCGTCGCCACCGTGGACGGGCGGGAGGGCACGGCGTCCGGGGTGGTGTCGCGCTCGGCCGTGACCGTGGACGAACTGGAGCCCCTGGTGCGGGCCGCCGAGTCCGCCGCGCGGGGTGCCGGTCCGGCCGAGGACGCGCAGCCGCTGGTCACGGGAGGGGCGGCGGCGCCGGACTTCACGGACGCGCCCGCCGAGACCTCGTCCGCGGTGTTCGCCGACTTCGCGCCGGCGCTCGGGGAGGCGTTCGCCCGAGCGCGTGCGGGCGGCCGGGAGCTGTACGGGTTCGCCAACCACGAGATGACCTCGACGTACGTCGGCACCTCGACGGGGCTCAGGCTGCGGCACGACCAGCCGAACGGGACGCTGGAGCTGAACGCCAAGTCGCCGGACCGCACCCGGTCGGCGTGGGCGGGACACGCCACGCGGGACTTCAAGGACGTCGACCCGGCGGCCCTCGACGCCGAGCTGGCCGTACGCCTCGGCTGGGCCGAGCGGCGGGTGGAGCTGCCCGCGGGACGGTACGAGACGCTGCTGCCGCCCACCGCGGTCGCGGACCTGCTGATCTACCAGTACTGGTCGGCCTCCGGGCGGGACGCGGTCGAGGGGCGCACGGTGTTCTCCAAGCCCGGCGGCACCCGGGTCGGCGAGCGGCTGGGTGCGCTGCCGCTGACGCTGCGCAGTGATCCGCACGAGCCGGGTCTGGAGAGCGCGCCGTTCGTGGTCGCGCACTCCTCGGGGGGCGACCAGTCGGTGTTCGACAACGGACTGCCGGTGGCGGCGACCGACTGGATCAGGGGCGGCGAGCTGCACCGGCTGACGACCACCCGGCACAGCGCGGGCCTGACCGGGCTGCCGGTGGCACCCGCGATCGGCAACCTGGTCCTGGACGGCGGCGATCCCGACCGGTCCCTCGACCAGATGGTCGCGAGCACGGAGCGCGGGCTGCTGCTGACCTGCCTCTGGTACATCCGCGAGGTCGACCCCGCGACGCTGCTGCTGACCGGGCTGACCCGGGACGGCGTCTATCTCGTCGAGCGCGGCGAGGTCGTCGGCGAGGTGAACAACTTCCGCTTCAACGAGTCGCCCGTGGGTCTGCTGGGGCGGGCCTCGGAGGCGGGGCGGACGGAGAAGACGCTGCCCAGGGAGTGGGGCGACTGGTTCACCAGGGCCGCGATGCCGGCGCTGCGGGTCCCCGATTTCAATATGAGCTCTGTCAGTCAGGGCGTATAACCTCGTACCTGATTTCGCGAGACCACTCAAGGAGACACGAGAACCGTGACGGACATCGTCGACGAGCTGAAGTGGCGCGGGCTGTTCGCCCAGTCCACCGACGAGGACGCTTTGCGCAAGGCGCTCGCGGACGGTCCCGTCACGTTCTATTGCGGTTTCGACCCGACCGCGCCGTCCCTGCACGTGGGGCACCTGGTGCAGGTGCTCACCGTGCGCCGGCTCCAGCAGGCCGGTCACCGGCCGCTGACGCTGGTCGGCGGGGCCACGGGCCAGATCGGCGACCCGCGCCCGACCGCGGAGCGCACGCTGAACTCGCCGGAGACCGTCGCGGGCTGGGTCCGGCGGCTGCGCGGCCAGATCGAGCCGTTCCTGTCCTTCGAGGGCGAGAACGCCGCGGTGATGGTCAACAACCTCGACTGGACCGAGGGCCTGTCGGCGATCGAGTTCCTGCGGGACATCGGCAAGCACTTCCGGGTCAACAAGATGCTGACCAAGGACTCCGTCGCCCGGCGCCTGGAGTCCTCCGAGGGGATCAGCTACACCGAGTTCAGCTACCAGCTGCTCCAGGCGATGGACTTCCTCCAGCTCTACCGGAGGTACGGCTGCACGATGCAGCAGGGCGGCAGCGACCAGTGGGGCAACCTCACGGCCGGCCTCGACCTGCTGCACCGCCTCGAGCCGGACGCGTCGGTGCACGCCTACGCGACGCCGCTGATGACCAAGGCGGACGGCACCAAGTTCGGCAAGACCGAGGGCGGCGCCGTCTGGCTCGACCCGGAGATGACGACGCCGTACGCGTTCTACCAGTTCTGGCTGAACGTGGACGACCGGGACATCTCGACGTACATGCGCATCCTGTCCTTCCGCTCCCGCGAGGAGCTGGAGGAGCTGGAGCGGCAGACCGAGGAGCGTCCGCAGGCGCGGGCCGCGCAGCGCGCGCTGGCCGAGGAGCTGACGACGCTGGTGCACGGCGCCGGTCAGACGGCCGCCGTGATCGCCGCGTCCAAGGCCCTCTTCGGCCAGGGCGACCTGGCGGAGCTGGACGAGGCGACACTGTCCGCCGCCCTGTCCGAGCTGCCGCACGTCCGGGTCGCCGAGCCGGCCCCCGTCGTCGACCTGTTCGCCGAGGTGGGCCTGGTGGCCAGCAAGTCCGCCGCGCGCCGCACGGTGAAGGAGGGCGGCGCCTACGTGAACAACGCCAAGGTCGCCGGCGAGGACGCCGTCCCCGCCAAGGAGGATCTGCTGCACGGGCGCTGGCTGGTGCTGCGCCGCGGCAAGAAGAACCTGGCCGCGGTGGAGATCACCGGCGCCTGAGCGGGCGCACGCGCGAAGGGGCGGTTTCCGGCGCCGCACGGCTGCCGGAGACCGCCCCTTCGCGGTACGGAACGGGTCCGGGACGGGGGTCAGGCCCGTTCGCGTCGCCTGTTGCCGCGTACCGCCGTGTAGGCCGCGTCGCCGAGACCGACCACGATGATCGCCGCCACCAGCTGGAACAGGTGCCGCCACCAGTCGATGCCGGAGGTCGCCTCGACACCGGCCGCGCGGGCGATCGCGTTGCCGATGATCGCGCCGATCATGCCGCAGATGGTGGTCAGCCACAGCGGCATGTGCTGCTTGCCGGGAATGATCGCCTTGGCGATCAAGCCGAGCACGAATCCCACGATGATCGCCCACAACCAGCCCATGGCTGCCTCCTCGTCCGGCTCTACGCGAGCATTGCCACCAGTGTTCGGGCGTACCGCGTACGGCGCATGCCGCGTACGGCCGAACGGGGTACCGGCGCCTACGCCGGGCGGCGCACGCGGTGCGGCCGGATCGGGGGTGCCCCGGTCTCGTGAGCGGCGCAGGCGCGGCGTAACGTGGAGAGTTGTCCGGGACCGGAGTCCCCGAGCGGCCGCGGACGAGAGCGGGGCGGGGAGAGTCCGATGCGGGCGGATGGTGGAACCAGATGCGGAAGCAGAGTGCCGGCGGCAGTGCCGAGGTGTTCCGGATCACCGGGGCCCGGACGGGCCTCCAGGAGGACGTGCGCGGGCGGCAGCGGAGGTACATCATCTCGATGTCGATCCGTACGGCCTCGGTGATCCTCGCGGTCTGCCTGTGGAACGTGGAACGGCACGTCGCGATCGTGGCCCTGGTCCTCGGGGCGGCCCTGCCCTACATCGCGGTCGTGATCGCCAACGCCGGGCGTGAGAACGCGCCATCCTTGCCGTCGACGTTCGTGACGGCGCCGACCCCGCCGATGATCATGCCGCCGCGGGCCGGGAACGGTGCGGCGGAATCCGTCCCGGAGGCCGCGACCGCTGATCCGGGGCCGGGTGCGGCCGGTGAGCCGCGCGACCGACCGTGACCGCGGCGCCTCCCGCACGGCGGCGTCGATTCCGCGCCAGGCCGAAGAAATGCTCAGATGAATCGTGTTGTTCCGGTGCCGGGCGATGGGTGAGCCGTGACATACTTCGTACGCGCTCCGCATCCCCCGTCGGAGCGACGGACCGACGCCGGGCAGCTCCCCCCGTGGCTGCTCGGCGTCGCCTTGTGTGCGGACCTTTGTGCGTGGACCTGTGAGACGAAACCGTGAGTGACGAAACCACCCCGATCTGCTCCGCCAAGGGCTGCCGCGCCCCCGCCGTGTGGGTGCTGGCGTGGAACAACCCGAAGATCCACACTCCGGAGCGCCGCAAGACGTGGATCGCGTGCGACGAGCACCGCGAGCACCTGTCCCAGTTCCTCGGGGTGCGGGACTTCCTGAAGGACGTGGTCCCGCTCGCCGAGTGGGAAGCCCCGGAGGACTCCGGCAGGTCCTAGTACCCGATCAGCCCCCGATCGCCGACATCGGGCGGTCGGGCTGGACGAAGGTCGGGTCGTCGAGGCCCGCGCCCGCCTTCTTGCCCCACATGGCCAGGCGCCAGATGCGGGCGATCTCCTCGTCGGGGGCGTCGGAGCGCAGGGCCGCGCGCAGGTCGGTCTCCTCGGTGGCGAACAGGCAGGTGCGCACCTGACCGTCCGCGGTCAGACGGGTGCGGTCGCAGGCCGAGCAGAACGGGCGGGTGACGGAGGCGATGACGCCGACGCGGTGCGGGCCGCCGTCCACCAGCCAGCGTTCGGCGGGCGCCGAGCCGCGCTCCTCGGAGCCTTCGGCGGTCAGCTCGAAACGGGTGCGCAGGGAGGTCAGGATGTCACCGGCGGTGACCATGCCCTCGCGCTTCCAGCCGTGCTGGGCGTCCAGGGGCATCTGCTCGATGAAGCGCAGTTCGTAGTCGTGCTCGACGGCCCAGGCGAGCAGGTCGGGCGCCTCGTCGTCGTTGAGCCCCGGCATCAGGACGCTGTTGACCTTGACGGGGGTGAGTCCGGCCTCGCGGGCGGCCGCCAGGCCCTCCAGGACGTCCTTGTGGCGGTCCCGGCGGGTGAGGGTCTTGAAGACGTCCGGGCGCAGGGTGTCCAGCGAGACGTTGACCCGGTCCAGGCCCGCCGCCTTCAGGGCCGTGGCCGTGCGCCTGAGGCCGATGCCGTTGGTCGTGAGGGACATCTGCGGGCGCGGGGTCAGAGCGGCGACGCGCTCGACGATGCCGACCAGGCCGGGCCGCAGCAGCGGCTCCCCGCCGGTGAAGCGGACCTCCTCGATGCCGAGGGAGGTCACCGCGATGTCGATGAGGCGGACGATCTCGTCGTCCGTGAGCAGGTCGGGCTTGGCGAGCCACTGCAGGCCCTCTTCGGGCATGCAGTAGGTGCAGCGCAGATTGCAGCGGTCGGTGAGCGAGACCCTCAGGTCGGTGGCCACTCGGCCGTAGGTGTCGATGAGCACGTGGGCCCCCTCCCTCGACGCGGATCGGCGGAGCACTTCTCTCCTCCGACACCGTCGAGCCTACGTGACCGGTCGGACATCGACATCGGCCCGAACCCACGACGCGCGACGCGGCCGCGTCGTAGGGATCTACGAGCGGCCGCGTCGGCGCGGGTCGGGCGCGGGGCCCGGAGGCGGTCCGGCGGGGGCGTCAGTGCGCTCCGGTGCCGGTCAGGGACCTGACCTCCAGCTCCGCGTACTTCGCCTTGTCCGGCTCCTCCTTCGACAGGACCGTGCCGAGCCAGCCCATCAGGAAGCCGAACGGGATCGAGATGATGCCCGGGTTCTTCAGCGGGAACCAGGCGAAGTCGACGTCCGGGAACATCGCCTTCGGGTCGCCGGAGACGACGGGTGAGAACAGCACCAGGCCGACGGCGACGACCAGGCCGCCGTAGATCGACCACAGGGCGCCCTGCGTGGTGAACCTCTTCCAGAACAGGCTGTAGAGGATCGTCGGCAGGTTGGCGGACGCGGCGACCGCGAAGGCCAGCGCGACCAGGCCGGCCACGTTCAGGTCCCGGGCGAGGGCGCCGAGCGCGATGGAGACGATGCCGATGAAGACGGTCGCCCAGCGGGCCGCCCGCATCTCCTCCTTCTCGGTGGCCTGGCCCTTGCGGATGACGTTGGCGTAGATGTCGTGCGCGAAGGACGAGGACGAGGCGAGGGTGAGGCCCGCGACGACGGCGAGGATGGTCGCGAAGGCCACCGCCGAGATCGTGGCGAGCAGGATCGCGCCCCAGGCCGAGTCGACGCCGCCGACGTGCAGCGCGAGCAGGGGCGCCGCCGTGTTGCCGGACGGGTTGGACGCGACGATCTCGTCCTTGCCGACGAGCGCCGCCGCGCCGAAGCCGAGGGCGATGGTCATCAGGTAGAAGGCGCCGATGATGCCGATCGCCCAGTTCACGGACTTACGGGCGGCCTTGGCGTTGGGCACCGTGTAGAAGCGGATCAGGATGTGCGGCAGGCCGGCGGTGCCGAGCACCAGGGCGATGCCCAGGGAGATGAAGTCCAGCTTGGTGGTGCCGCTCGCGCCGTACTGGAGGCCGGGCTCCAGGAACGCGGAGCCCGCGCCGCTGTTCTCCGCGGCCTTGCCGAGCAGGTCGGAGATGTTGAAGTCGAACTTCAGCAGCACCAGGAAGGTGATCAGGATGGTGCCGCCGATCAGCAGCACGGCCTTGACCATCTGGACCCAGGTGGTGCCCTTCATGCCGCCGATGGTGACGTAGACGATCATCAGGATGCCGACGAGGGCGACGATGAGGATCTTGCCCGCGTCGGAGGTGATGCCGAGCAGCAGCGAGACGAGGATGCCCGCGCCCGCCATCTGGGCCAGCAGGTAGAAGATCGAGACGACGATCGTGGAGGTGCCGGCGGCGGTGCGCACCGGGCGCTGGCGCATGCGGTAGGCGAGGACGTCGCCCATCGTGTAGCGGCCGGAGTTCCTGAGCGGCTCGGCGACCAGGAGGAGGGCGACCAGCCAGGCGACCAGGAAGCCGATGGAGTACAGGAAGCCGTCGTAGCCGAAGAGGGCGATGGCGCCGGCGATGCCGAGGAAGGACGCGGCCGACATGTAGTCGCCGGAGACGGCGAGACCGTTCTGGAAGGCGCTGAAGGACCGGCCGCCCGCGTAGAAGTCGGCGGCGTCCTTGGTCTGGCGGCCCGCCCAGACGGTGATGCCGAGCGTCGCGAGGACGAAGACCGCGAAGAGCGTGATGATGAGCGGCCGGTGCTCGCTGGCCTCGTTGGCGGCCAGCTCGGCGGCGAATACGGACTGTGCGGGGCTCATGCGCCGCCCTCCATCCGGGTCTTGATGGCCTCGGCCTTGGGGTCAAGCTTCGCGGCGGCGTGCCGCGAGTACCACCAGGCGATGAGGAACGTGGTGACGAACTGGGCGATGCCGAAGACGAACGCGACGTTGATGTTGCCGAACAGCTTGGTGCCCATGAAGCCGCCGGCGTAGTTCGACAGCAGCACGTAGAGCAGGTACCAGGCGACGAAGGCGACGGTCAGCGGAAACGCGAAGGAGCGGAAGGAGCGGCGCAGTTCGGCGAACTCGGCGCTCTGCTGCACTTCGGAGAACTCCTCGGCGGAGGGGAGTCGGTGTTCCTCTTGCGAGGGGGGCTCCTCTTTCGAGGGGGGCGGTGCGTCGGTGGCCACGGAGTCTCCTCGTACGACGGACATGACGGCTTGGACCTCGGTGTTCTCGCAGGGGGCTGATCGTGCTCGGGCTCCCTGTCCAACGACACGGCGCCCCGCGGGGACCGGTTCAACACCCGTGGCACTTTCCGAAGTCACCCTCGGCGGGTCATTGCTGGCCACGGACTTCGGGGGATAGCTTCACCCTGCACCACTACGTCATGTACCTGCCCGGACCGTTCACCCGTGTCCCGGGCCGGTGCCGTTTGCCGGATGATGTGGAGACCCCATGGATCATCTGCGCTTCCCGCGCGACCCGCGCTCCAGCCGCGGGCTCGTTTCCCGAGCACTCCCGACGGACTGGAGACACCACGCATGACCGCTCCCCACCCGCGTCACCGCCGCGCCCTCGCGATCCCGGCCGGTCTGGCCGTGGCCGCCTCGCTCGCGTTCCTGCCGGGCACCCCGGCCGCCGCGGCCCCCGCGGCGGAGGCCGCCCCCGCGACGGCGGCGGACGCGACCTCGCTCAGCTACGTCGTCAACGTCGCCCCCGGACACCGTCCTTCGGCCACCGTGCGGCGGGCGATAGCCAAGGCGGGCGGCACGATCGTCACGTCGTACGACCGGATCGGCGTGATCGTCGTCCACTCCGCCAACCCCGACTTCGCCAAGACCGTGCGCAAGGTGCGCGGCGTGCAGTCGGCCGGTGCCACCCGCACCGCGCCGCTGCCCTCGGCCGCCACCACCGACACGGGCGCGCCACAGGTGCTCGGCGGCGAGGAACTGGCCGCCGCCAGGGCTTCCTCCGCGAAGGCCGAGGGCCAGGACCCGCTGGAGTCGCTCCAGTGGGACCTGCCCGCCATCAAGGCGGACAAGGCGCACGAGAAGTCGCTGGGCAGCAGGAAGGTGACCGTCGCGGTCATCGACACCGGCGTCGACGACACCCACCCGGACATCGCCCCCAACTTCGACCGGCAGGCGTCCGTCAACTGCGTGGCGGGCAAGCCGGACACCACCGACGGCGCCTGGCGGCCGAGCGCGGCGGAGAGCCCGCACGGCACCCACGTGGCCGGGGAGATAGCCGCCGCCAAGAACGGCATCGGCATGACCGGCGTGGCGCCCGGGGTGAAGGTGGCCGGCATCAAGGTCTCCAACCCCGACGGCTTCTTCTACACCGAGGCCGTGGTCTGCGGGTTCATGTGGGCGGCCGAGCACGGCGTCGACGTGACCAACAACAGCTATTACACCGACCCGTGGTACTTCAACTGCAAGGACGACCCGGACCAGAAGGCACTCGTCGAGGCCGTCTCGCGGGCCTCGCGGTACGCGGAGAAGAAGGGCGCGGTCAACGTCGCCGCGGCCGGCAACGAGAACTACGACCTCACCTCCGACGAGATCACCGACCCGTCCTCGCCCAACGACACCACGCCCGGCGACCGGACGGTCGACCCGTCGAAGTGCCTGGACATCCCGACCCAGCTGCCGGGCGTCGTGACGGTCGCGGCGACCGGTGCGAAGGGCCTCAAGTCGTCCTTCTCCAACCACGGCCTGGGTGTCATCGACATCGCCGCGCCCGGCGGCGACTCGACGGCCTACCAGACGCCGGAGCCGCCCGCCACGAGCGGCCTGATCCTGGGCACGCTGCCCGGCGGCAAGTGGGGCTACATGGCCGGTACGTCGATGGCCTCCCCGCACGTCGCGGGTGTCGCCGCCCTCATCAAGTCGACGCACCCGTACGCCTCCCCCGCCATGGTGAAGGCCCTGCTGTACGCCGAGGCCGACGCCACGGCGTGCACCAAGCCGTACGACATCGACGGCGACGGCAAGGTCGACGCGGTGTGCGAGGGCCCGAAGAACCGCAACGGCTTCTACGGCTGGGGCATGGCCGACGCGCTGGACGCGGTGACCTGGTAGCCGGTGCCGCACCGACGAGCACGCGCGTGATCGGCACGCGCGCGTGAGGCGGGCCGGGCAGCCGCCCGGCCCGCTGCGGAACTTGCCCGGATCTGGTGACTTGGTGAAGATCCTGGGGTGACCTCGATACGACCCCCGTCCCGGACCACCGACACCGGACGCCACTCACGGCCCTCCGGCACCGGCCGGACGGTCGCCGTACTCGTACTGGTGGCACTGGGCGCGCTGATACCCGTGCTCGGCCCCTCCCCGGCCCTGCACGGCACCGGGGAGGCCGAGGCACCCGGCACCGGCGGCATCGCCCTGCTGCGCGCGGTGCTCTTCGCCGCGCTGAGCGTTCCGCTCGGCGAACTCTTCGCGAACCGGCTGGCCCGGTCGCTGCCCGGCGCTCCCGGAGACCGGCCCCGCAGCTGGTCGCCGTACGCGGCCGCCGTCGGTCTCGTCGCCGCGCTGGGTCTGGCCTCGGTGGTGGCCACGGGCAACCTGGTACCGGGCTCCGTCGCCGACATCGACGTCGGCGGTCTCTACGAGTCCCGCGACGGCAAGCTCGCCCTGCTGGAGGTCAACGGATTCCTCGCGGCCTGGCTGTGCGCGACCTCACGGCGGCCCGGGCTCCAGGTGTGGCCGCTGGCCGCGGTGATCGTCGCGGACGCGCTGCGCGCGCACCCCACGACCGAGTACAGCCCGCTGGTCGGCTCCGGACTGACCCTCGTCCATCTGACGTGCGCCTCCCTGTGGGTGGGCGGTCTGCTGTACGTGCTGCGGACCCTGCGGCACTGGGGGGCGGCGGAGGCGGGGCCCGCCCTGCTGGGGCTCTACGCGCGCGTGGCGGCCGTTCTGCTGGCGGCCCTGACGGCCACCGGGGTGTGCAGTTCGCTGCGCCGGATGCCGGCGGGCACGATCCTGGACCAGCTGACGGACACCGCTTACGGGCGGGTCCTGCTGGCCAAGGTGCTCCTCGTGGCCGCCGTCGCCGCCCTCGCGCTGTGGGCCCGGATCCGGCTGAGCCGCGCGGCCGACCCGCTGACCGCCTGCTCCCCCGCGCGCGCGGAGGTCGTCGCGCTGGGCGTGGTGGTGGCGGTCTCGGGGCTTCTGACGGCCCTTCCGGTGCCGATCCGTTGGTGAGCACGCCCGCACGGTGCGGCAACGCTCCCCCGGTGCCCGGGGCTTGACGGCACGGGGCACCTGCGGGACCGGAGTGTCGGTCCCGGCCCGTATCCTCATTGACCATGCTCGAAGACCGCACGACCGCAGCGCCGCCCGCCACGGCGTGGCCGGCCGCGTATCCCCAGGGGTACGCGGTCGTCGACGTGGAGACCACCGGCCTGGCCCGCGACGACCGCATCATCTCGGCGGCCGTCTACCGGCTGGACGCCCGCGGCGAGGTCGAGGACCACTGGTACACCCTGGTCAATCCGCAGCGCGATCCGGGCCCGGTGTGGATACACGGTCTGACCAGCGACGTACTCCGGGACGCACCGCTCTTCCCGGACGTCGCCGAGGAGTTCGCGGCCCGGCTCGACGGGCGGGTCCTCGTCGCGCACAACGCGGTCTTCGACTGGCAGATGATCGCCCGGGAGTACGCGCGCGCGGAGCGCGAGGCGCCGGTGCGTCAACGCCTGTGCACCATCGCCCTGTCCAAGGCGCTGGACCTGCCGCTGCCCAACCACAAGCTGGAGTCGCTCGCCGCGCACTTCGGCGTCGTGCAGCAGCGGGCGCACCACGCGCTGGACGACGCGCGGGTACTGGCGGAGGCGTTCCGGCCGAGTCTGCTCGCCGCGGCGGCCGGGGACGTGCGGCTGCCGCTGCACGAGTGCCGGCCGCTGACCGAGTGGTCGGACCGGCCCGCGCCCCGGATCGGGCAGCAGGCGGGCTACGGGAGCTACCGGCCGACCAGTTGGCGCCCCTCCCGCAAACGGCCCGCATGCCCCTATCCCAACCCGGGCCGGTACGAAGAGGGCAAACGACTCAAGCAGGGCATGCGGGTCGCCTTCTCGGGTGACACCTCCGTCGAGCGCGACCTGCTGGAGGACCGCGCCGTCGAGGCGGGGCTGCACGTCGCGACCAGCCTGTCCCGGCTGACCAGCCTGCTGGTCACCAACGACCCGGACTCGGGCACCTCCAAGGTGGTCAAGGCCCGCCAGTTCGGGACTCCGGTGGTGGACGAGGCGGCCTTCGGGCAGCTGCTCGCGGACGTCGAGCCTGCGGACGGGTGATTCCGGGCGACTCGCCCGGCGCCCGCTGGCCCGCGTTCGCGGCGACGGCCCACCCTGTGGCGCATGGCGACATGTGAAGTCTGCGGCAACAACTACGGAATGACCTTCGAGGTCCACGCCCAGGGAGCGGTGCACGTCTTCGACTGCTTCTCCTGCGCGATCCACCGGATGGCCCCCATCTGCGAGCACTGCCGGGTGCAGATCATCGGCCAGGGCGTCGAGGTCGACGGCCACTGGTTCTGCGGCGCCCACTGCGCCCGTGCGGAGGGGAGGGCGGGGATCGTCGACAAGGTCTGAGTTCCGCCGCCCGGCGTCAGCCCGTACCCGCCGCGTGACGCCCCACGACCGAGTTGTACCGTCGTGGGGTGTACCGCTTCCTGTTGTCCCGCCAGTGGGTGATCCTCACGCTGGTCGCCGTGCTGCTCATCCCCACGATGATCAAGCTGGGCTTCTGGCAGATGCACCGCTACGAGGAGCGCACCGCCCGGAACGACCTGGTCGCCCGCGCGCTCGAGGCGTCACCGGCGCCCGTGGAGTCGCTGACCGCGCCCGGCAAGAAGATCACCACGCGTGAGCGGTACCGCACCGTCACCGCGCAGGGCCGCTTCGACACGGACCGCGAGGTCGTCGTCCGCCGCCGCACCGACGGCGACGACAACATCGGCTACCACGTACTGACCCCGTTCCTGCTGAACGACGGCAAGGTCCTGCTGGTCAACCGGGGCTGGATCCCGGCGGACGGCCCGAGCCAGACCGCGTTCCCGAAGATCCCCGCGCCGCCCCGGGGCGAGCTGACGCTCACCGGACGGCTGATGCCCGACGAGACGACCGAGGCGAGCGGCATCAAGGACCTCGAGGGCCTCCCGGACCGGCAGATCATGCTCATCAACAGCGAGCAGCAGGCCGAGCGCCTGGACGCCCGGGTGCTCGGCGGGTACGTGGTCCTGAAGACTCCCGAGCCGAAGAACGACACCCCGGAGCCGATCGGCAAGCCCGGCAACGAGAACGCCGCGCTGAACTTCGCCTACGCGATCCAGTGGTGGCTGTTCGCCGCGGCCGTACCGGTCGGCTGGTGGTTCCTGGTCCGCCGGGAGAAGCGCGACCGGGAGACCGTCGAGGACGTGGAGCCCGCGGAGCCGGAACCCGCGACGGTGTAGCGCCGCGGCGGGCGGGCGCGGGCGGATCCGATTGCTCCGGCCGAGGCCGGGAAGAGGTCAACCCGTGCACCCCCACATCGAGGACTACGCGCTCATCGGCGACCAGCAGACCGCGGCCCTGGTCTCCACGGACGGCTCCGTGGACTGGCTCTGCCTGCCCCGCTTCGACTCGGCCGCCTGCTTCGCCAGGCTGCTCGGCGACGAGGACAACGGCCACTGGCGCATCGCGCCCAAGGGCGCGGAGCGCTGCACACGGCGTGCCTACCGGCGGGACACCCTCGTCCTGGACACCGAGTGGGAGACCGAGGACGGTGCGGTCCGCGTCACCGACCTGATGCCCCAGCGCGACCGGGCCCCCGACCTCGTGCGCATCGTGGAGGGCCTGAGCGGCGAGGTCACCGTGCACAGCGCGCTCCGGCTGCGCTTCGACCACGGCTCGATCGTCCCGTGGGTGCGCAGGGCCGACGGGCACCGGGTGGCCGTCGCCGGGCCGGACTCGGCGTGGCTGCGCAGCGAGCCCGAGGTGCACAGCTGGGGCCAGGACTTCGGGACGCACGCGGAGTTCACCGTCTCCGCGGGCGAGAAGGTCGCGTTCGTGCTGACCTGGCACCCCTCGCACGAGCCCCGGCCGCCGCTGATCGACCCGTACATGTCGCTGGAGCACAGCGTCGAGGACTGGCGCGAGTGGGCGGCGCGCTGCCGCTACGACGGCCCGCACCGGGACGCCGTGGTCCGCTCCCTGATCACGCTGAAGGCACTCACGTACAAGCCCACCGGCGGCATCGTGGCGGCCCCCACCACGTCGCTGCCGGAGGAGCCGGGCGGCGTGCGCAACTGGGACTACCGCTTCTGCTGGCTGCGCGACTCCACGCTCACCCTGGGCGCCCTGCTGTCGGCCGGGTACCTGGAGGAGGCCGAGGCCTGGCGCGACTGGCTGCTGCGCGCGGTCGCGGGCAACCCGGCGGACCTGCAGATCATGTACGGCGTCGCGGGCGAGCGGCGGCTGCCCGAGTCCGAGCTGCCGTGGCTGTCCGGCTTCGCCGGGTCCGCGCCGGTACGGATCGGCAACGACGCGGTGAACCAGCTCCAGCTGGACGTGTACGGCGAGGTCATGGACTCCCTGTCGCTGGCCCGGCTGGCGGGGATGCGCCCCCGGCCGCAGATGTGGGAGTTGCAGTGCGCCCTGATGGAGTTCCTGGCCACGGCGTGGCGGGAACCGGACGAGGGGCTCTGGGAGGTGCGGGGCGGACGCCGGCAGTTCGTGCACTCGAAGGTGATGACATGGGTGGCCCTGGACCGGGCGGTGCGCACGCTGGAGCACCGTCCCGAGCTGGGCGGCGGTGACCTCGACGGCTGGCGGGCGCTGCGCGACGAGGTGCATCGCGAGGTGTGCGAGAAGGGCTACGACCCGGTGCGCAACACCTTCACCCAGTACTACGGCTCGCAGGAGCTGGACGCCTCGGTGCTGCTCATCCCGCGGGTGGGCTTCCTGCCGCCGGACGACCCGCGGGTGGTCGGCACGGTCGACGCGATCGGCGCGGAGCTGACCCGGGACGGCCTGGTGCGGCGCTACAGCACCGAGGGCGCTCCCGTCGACGGCCTGCCGGGCGGCGAGGGGACGTTCCTGGTGTGCTCGTTCTGGTACGCGGACGCGCTGCACGCGACCGGCCGGACGAAGGAGGCCCGGAAGCTGTTCGAGCGGCTGGTGGGGCTCGCCAACGACGTGGGCCTGCTGGCCGAGGAGTACGACCCGGTCTCCGGCCACCAGCTCGGCAACTTCCCACAGGCCTTCAGTCACGTCGGCCTGGTGAACACGGCCCTCGCCCTGTTCGGGGACGAGGGGGCAGGATAGGGGCCATGGATCTTGGACTGAAGGACCGGGTGTACGTCGTCACGGGTGCCACCCGGGGCCTGGGCAACGCCGCCGCGCGCGAGCTGGTCGCCGACGGGGCGAAGGTGGTCGTCACGGGGCGGGACGAGGAGAGCGTCGCTCAGGCGGCCACGGCGCTGGGACCGGACGCGGTCGGCGTGGCCGCGGACAACGCCGACCCGGAGGCCGCGGCGCGGCTGATCGCCACCGCCCGTGAGCGCTTCGGGCGTTTCGACGGAGTGCTGATCAGCGTGGGCGGGCCGCCGCCCGGGTTCGTCGCCGACACCACGGACGAGCAGTGGCAGTCGGCGTTCGAGTCGGTGTTCCTCGGCGCGGTGCGGCTGGCCCGGGCGGCGGCGGCCGAGCTGGCGGAGGGCGGGGTGATCGGGTTCGTGCTGTCGGGCTCGGTGCACGAGCCGATCCCGGGCCTGACCATCTCCAACGGGCTGCGCCCCGGGCTCGCCGGCTTCGCCAAGTCCCTCGCCGACGAGCTGGGCCCGCGCGGCATCCGCGTCGTCGGCCTGCTGCCGGGCCGCGTCGACACCGACCGGGTGCGCGAGCTGGACGGGCTGTCCGCGGACCCGGCGGCGACCAGGGCGGCCGCCGAGTCCCGCATCCCGCTGCGCCGCTACGGCGCCCCCGAGGAGTTCGGCCGCGCGTCGGCGTTCCTGCTCTCCCCCGCGGCGTCGTACATCACCGGCGTGATGCTGCCGGTGGACGGCGGCGTGCGGCACGGGTTCTAGGTGTATTGATCACGAGCATTGGTGATCACGAGCATTGGTGATCACGAGCGTCGTTGACACCGGCGGGGCTTGATCATGGGCGAAGACCTCCGGTGTGGTGGAGCTGTCCAGGGCTGCACCGCACCGGAGGTCTTCGTGTCCCACCGCAATCCCCGGCCGGCTGTTCACGGCAGGCGGCTGCTCATCGAGCGTGTCCGCACCGGCCGTCCCCTCGCACCTGTCGCGGCCGGCTTCGCCGGGCGCCGAGGACGTCGCGGACGGGTCGCGGCGCTCCGGGCCAGGCCAGGCGGGGATTTCACCGGCAGCTGGACGTTCGGGCGAGCCGGTCGGCGTCGGTAGACTGGGTGTTCGGCACCGGACGAGGGGCGGCGGGCGTGGACTACGGCGACAAGCTCTTCTGGCTCTCGGTTCTGATCCAGCGGAAGTACGCGCAGATCTGCGCCGAGTACGACCTGACTTCCTTGCAGGCCACGTTGCTGTGCGCGATCAAGGACGAGCCGCGGCGGATGGCGTACCTCGCCGCCTCGCTCGGCATGACCAAGAACGCGCTGAGCCAGCTCGTCGATCGCACCGAGCGGCGCGACCTGGTCAGCCGGGCGAGTTCGGAGCAGGACCGGCGGGTCATCATGCTCAGCGTGACGCCCGCGGGGAAGGTGCTCGCCGAAGCGGTGTTCGCCGAGACCACCAAGCGCCTGCCCGACATCGCGGAGAACCTCGACGCCGACGACCAGCGCGACCTCGAACGCCTGGCCACCGCCATCGTGCACGCTTCGGGCGTATCGGCGTCCACCTCGTCCTGACATACCGCGCCACCCCTCCTGGGCACCCGCATGCCTTGCATCAGTTCACGCCATGAACTAATATCGTTCACGGCGTGAACTAGTCAGGGTTCATGCCATGCCCTAGCGAGAGGTGACGACATGGTCACGCGGGAACACGGTGCCATCGCGGTCTTCGGTGCGACGGGACAGCAGGGCGGGGCGGTCGTCGACGCGCTCCTGGCCCAAGGAGCGCGGGTGCGGGCCCTCGTCCGCACCCCCGAGTCCGGTCGAGCGCAGGCGCTGGCCGCCCGGGGCGTCGAGCTGGCGGCCGTCCGGATCGACGACCCGGCGACAACGGTCGCCGCGCTGGAGGCGGTCGACGCGTTCTACTTCATGACCCCGGAGGCGAACAGCCTCGAGGAGGTCGAGGAGGAGGTCCGAGTGGGCACCGCCCTCGTCGACGCGGCGGCCGCGGCGCGCGTGCCACACGTCGTGTTCAACTCGGCCTTCGGAGCGGACCGCGAAACGGGCGTGCCGCACCACGACTCCAAGCACCGGATCGAGGAATACCTGAAGCTTTCCGGCCTGAGGGCCACGATGGTTCGCCCGGCCGCCTTCATGGAGAACTTCGCGACCGTGATGGCGCCGAGCCTGGAGGACGGAACGATCGTGGTGAGGCTGCCGCTGCCGGACGACGTCGTCCTGAAGATGATCTCGATCAAGGACATCGGCCAGGTCGCCGCCGCGATCCTGCTCGACATCGCGGACGTGCCCGGCGGGGCCGTCGAGGTCGTCGGCGACGAGCCGACGGGCACCCAGATCGCCGCCGCGTTCGGTGCGCGCGCCGGGCTGCCGTCACGCTACGAGGCCCTGCCACTGAGCGTCCTCGGCAACGACCTCGACAAGGCGATGTTCCGCCAGTTCGCCGAGGCGTCCGCATCCCCGTCGGACCTCGCGGCGGTGCGGGCGATCGAGCCGACCACCCGGGACCTGGCCGAGTGGATCCGCTCCACCGGCTGGACCGCGCCCGCGGACCGGGTCCGTTCCTGATACTCCGGCCGCAGGCCGTGGTCCTGCCGGCGTGGCGGTCCCGGACATGGCACGGCCACGGAGCAGAACCTGATCCACCCGCGCTCCCCCAGCCCTCAGTTGACCCGTTCGGCCCCGTGCTTGACGCCACGGAGCTGCACCTCCGCCGGGAGGGAGGTGAGGTTCGCCGAGTCGCGGGCGTGGGCCAGGGCCCGGGTGGTGAGCTCGTGCAGGGCCGTGCCGGGGTCCACGTGGGGGGCCAGAAGCAGCCGGACGCGGGTCGCCGGGGCGTCGCGGCGGCCGGTGAGCCGGACGCCCGCCCGTTCGACCCCGTCCACGCGGTCCGCCTCACCGGCGAGGACGTCCTCCAGTGCCCTGCCGCGCAGCGTGGCGCCCTCGCCGTCCCCGGTGTCGACGAGGACCTCGGTGAGCCTGCGGCGGCGTACCACCGCGACCAGCCACCACAGGGCGAGCAGCAGCAGGACGGCGAGCGCGGCGATGACGACCGGCCACCACCAGCCGGCCTCCCGCCACCGGGTCCGTTCGGCGTTGCTCAGCAGCACGTCGTGCGGCCCCTGGTGGACCCACCAGGAGGGCGCGGGGGCGTCGAATCCCACGGCCAGCACCGCGCCGCCGAGGGCGAGCAGGACCAGGCCGGCCAGTGCGGTCAGTACCCGGTTCACGGTTCTGAGCACCGCGTTCACCCCTTCCGTCCGGGGCGCGCCACCCGCAGCGACACGGCGGGCGGCCGGGCCAGACCGAGGCCGCGCACCGCGTCGTCGAGCACACCGTCCAGGTCCGCCCGTACGTCGTCCAGTTCCCGGAAGTGCGACAGCGCCCGGACCCGGGCCCGGCGGCGGCGCATCCGCACCCGCGCCGACTGCACCCCGGAGACCTCCATGGCACGGTCGCGCAGCACCGTGGCGGCGGCGTCCCGGTGCAGTCCGGCGCGTACGTCCGGGTGCGTGCGCCGCATCGGCAGCACCCGGCGCAGTCCGGGGGTGAGGGCCAGCAGAAGCAGCCAGAGCCCGAGGGCCGCGGCGATGCCCGCGCCGACCAGCACCCAGGTGTCGTCGACGGGCCGTTCGGCGAGCTGCCGGGCCAGGTCGCGGCGCCAGCCGAGCGCGGACCGGCCGGCGCGCACGGCGGCGACGTCGTAGAGGAAGGCCCCGGCCAGCAGCAGGAGCAGCAGCGCGACGAGGCCGGCGGGGACGCGGCGCACGGACCAGAAGCGGCCGGCCCGTCCGCTCCCGGACGCGTCCGGGGGGCCGGGCTCGTCCTTGTCCAACGACGGTGCCGCACCCGGCTGGGTGCCGCGTTCCACGACGGGCAGGCGCTGGGTGCTGCCCTCTCCCGTCCCGGAGCCGTACGGCTCGCTCATCGCGTCCTCCCGTGCCTCGCGCCGTACTGCGCCGACAGGTGCAGCCGCTCCACCTGGACGGCGACCTCCGGCACCGCCATGCCCACCAACGCACGTACCCGCTGGACGACTTGGTGACGCACCTGGCCGCAGCGGGCGCCGATGTCGCACGGGTAGTCGAGTTCGAGGTGGACCCGGACGTGTGCGGTGTCGTGGTGGACGTCGACGGTGGCGTACGGCCGTGCGGCGTCCGGGTGGAGCGGGCCGAGCGCCTCGCGCGCCGCCCGGGCGGCGACCTTGGCGACGACCCGGTCGGCGATCCGCGTGGCGCCGCGCTCGCCCGGTGCCACGCGGGCCAGGGGTTCGAGGAGCTCACCGGCCCCATCGCTCACGCCGGTCACCGCCGCCGGTCGTCGCGGGTACGGAAGAAGTCACCGAGGTCCATGTCCCCCTCCAGGAAGCGGCCGACGACGAACCCGACGGCCCCCAGGGCCGCCACCAGCAGGAAGGCACCGAACCCGCCGAAGTATCCGGCGAAGCCCAGTGCCATGCCGGCGATCATGCCGACCACGGCCATGCTCATGGTGCGCTCCCCTCATTCACCGATTCACTCACCGATTCACTCACCGATCAGTCAGCGTTCAGTCAGCGTTCAGTCAGCGTCCGTGTCACCTGATCCGGGGCTCCGGTTCCTCGTCCTCCTCGTCGGGCAGCTTCACGTCGCTCACCGCGATGTTGACCTCGACGACCTCCAGTCCGGTCATCCGCTCCACCGCCGCCACCACGTTCTCCCGCACGTCCCGGGCCACGTCGGCGATCGACACGCCGTACTCGACGACGATCTCCAGGTCGAGGGCGGTCTGCTTCTCGCCGACCTCTGCCTTCACCCCGCGCGTCACCCCGGACTTGGTCCCGCCCGGCACCCGGTCGCGCACGGCGCCGAAGGTGCGCGACATTCCGCTGCCCATCGCGTGCACACCGGCGACGTCGCGTGCCGCCATTCCGGTGATCTTCTCCACGACGCCGTCGGCGATGGTGGTCCGTCCCCGGGTGCCGGGGTCTCCGCCGCCGCGCCGCATCGTCTGGCCCTTGGCCGTACCGGGGGTCTCGATCGTGTCCTGCCCGCTCCGGTGGCTCTCCATGTCGCTCATCGCCGTACGTCCCTTTCGGTCGTAGTCCTGTGCCCACGTTAGGCGGGGTTGCGGTGGCTCGCGCCACGGATGCGGCAGGCTGGAGGAATGACGACGGCGGACCGGTGGACGCGGGCGGTGCGGGAGCAGCTGGGTCTCGGCAGGCTGCTGCCGCTGGGCGGCCCGCGGGACGGTGCGTGGATCGCCGAGCGGGCGGCCCGGGACGTGCTGCTGGCGGCGGCCCGGGGGGTGACGGGGGTGCGTCCGGGTGACCTGCGGATCGGCTCGGCCGACCCGGACGACGTACGGGAACCCGCCGTGCCGTCCCCGCCCGGCGCGCTGCCGCCCGGTCCGCTGCGGGTGACGGCCGACTTCGCTGCGGTGGTGGGGCCGACGGCGTCCGCGGAGCCCCTGCCGGCGACGGCCGCGCGCCTGAGGGCCGCGCTGACGGAGGCGGCGGCAGCGCGGATCGGCCTCGCGGTGCCGGACGTGGACCTGCGGGTGACCGGCCTGCTCGACGGGACTCAGACCCGGGAGGCGGGCGGCGGGCCCGGGCCGGGACCCTCCGACGGGCCCGACGAGGCGGACGGTGAGAGGGACGACGAAGGCCGAGGCAGTGGCGACGAGGGGCGCGTCGCCCGGGCCGCGCTGACGGTGCCGGGCGTGGCGCGGCTGACGGGCGTACTGGGCCGTCCGGTGCACCTGAGCGAGCCGCCGCCGCAGGAGGGCGTCCTGCCGCGCCGCCATGTCCGGGTGGAGCTGGCGGTGCACGCGGACCACCGGGCCGTCGAGGTCGCCCGGCGGGTCCGCGCGGTGGTGTCCGAGGCACTGCCGGACCGGCCGTCGGTGGCGGTGGTGGTGACGGACGTCGGCTGAGAGGCTGTCGGCGCCGCTACTCCCCGAGCCCCGCCAGGTCGCGCAGCCGGCGTCCCTGGGCGGCCCGTTCGGCGGTGCGCTGGGTCTCGTAGTCCCGCGTCAGGGCGCCCTGGAGCAGCGCCTTGGTCTCGACGACCGCGTCGCGCGGTGCGGCCAGGATCGCGGACACCAGGTCGTGCACGGCGGGGTCGAGCTGGTCCGCGGGCACGGCGAGGTTGGCCAGGCCGGTGCTCACGGCCTCCTCGGCCGCGACGAAGCGCCCGGTGGCGCAGATCTCCAGCGCACGGGCGTACCCGACCAGGGACACCAGGGGATGCGTGCCCGTCAGGTCCGGCACCAGGCCCAGGCTGGTCTCGCGCATGGCGAACTGCACGTCGTCCGCGACGACCCGCAGGTCACAGGCGAGGGCCAGCTGGAAGCCCGCCCCGATGGCGTGCCCCTGCACGGCGGCGACCGACACGAGGTCGCTGCGCCGCCACCAGGTGAACGCCTCCTGGTACTCGGCGATGGTCGCGTCCAGCTCGGCGTCGCCGCCCCGCGCGAGGTCGATGAACGACGGTTCGCCGTCGAAGCCCTCGGGCGTGAACGCCTGCCGGTCGAGCCCGGCCGAGAAGGACTTGCCCTCGGCCCGCAGCACCACGGCGCGGACGGAGCCCGGCAGCAGCCGGCCGGCCTCGGCGAGCGCCCGCCACAGAGCGGGGCTCTGTGCGTTGCGCTTGGCCGGGTTGGTCAGCGTCACCGTGGCGATCGCGTCGTCGACGGTGAGCCGCACGCCGTCCTGGTCGAGTGCGGGACCGGGGTCGTGGGCGGGCGAAGCCATGGGGCGCCTCCGAAAGGTGCGGTCGTCGTCCCCGCCGCGCGCCGGACGGTGCGCCGTGCGACGGCAGGGCTAAGTGACTGCACAGTAACCACCCGGACGGTCGGACGACCGACCGGGTGGCCACCGTCACTTTCGGAGCCGGGGGCCGCCCGGGACGTCAGGCCGAAGTGGCCTTCTTGCCCCGGGTAGCCCCGCCACGCCCTCGGAGCGTGACGCCCGACTCGCTGAGCATGCGGTGCACAAAGCCATACGAGCGGCCGGTTTCCTCGGCCAACGCCCGGATGCTCGCACCGGCGTCGTACTTCTTCTTCAGGTCTGCCGCGAGCTTGTCGCGCGCGGCGCCGGTAACCCGGCTGCCCTTCTTCAGAGTCTCGGCCACCCGTGCCTCCTCATGGGAAGTGCGCTCTGGTCTCCTCATGATCACCCCTCCAGGCCCTCCTGGCCACCCATTCGGCAAGGTCGATGAGACAAGGTTGTGACGACAGGAGCGAGTCCCCACATACGGAATCCGTGATTCCAGAGAATCGGGCGGGTTCGGCCGAACGGGTTTCTCCGCGAAATTCCAGGTCAGAAAGGCGCCGCGGCCGAGGCCCCGGCAATGGGGGCCCCGGCCGCGAATTCGATGTAGGACACACCTCTTGATGAGGAGATCTCACACAGATGGTGGATCACGGATCGGCCGAATGATCCATAACCGGTGGATCATCCATTCGATCAAGCAAGGGCGACGAGGTCCGCGTAGTCGGCGCCCCACAGGTCCTCGACGCCGTCCGGAAGCAGAATGATCCGTTCCGGCTGGAGCGCCTCGACGGCGCCCTCGTCGTGGGTGACGAGGACGACGGCGCCCTTGTAGGTGCGCAGCGCGCCGAGGATCTCCTCGCGGCTGGCCGGGTCGAGGTTGTTGGTGGGCTCGTCGAGGAGCAGCACGTTGGCCGAGGACACCACGAGGGTGGCCAGGGCGAGGCGGGTCTTCTCGCCGCCGGAGAGGACACCGGCGGGCTTGTCGACGTCGTCGCCGGAGAACAGGAACGAGCCCAGCGTCTTGCGGACGTCCACGAGGTCGAGGTCGGGGTTGGCCGAGCGCATGTTCTCCAGGACGGTGCGCTCGGGGTCGAGGGTCTCGTGCTCCTGCGCGTAGTAGCCCAGCTTCAGTCCGTGGCCCTCGATCACCTCGCCGGTGTCGGGCTTCTCCACGCCGCCGAGCAGGCGCAGCAGCGTGGTCTTGCCGGCGCCGTTGAGGCCGAGGATGACGACCCGGGAGCCCTTGTCGATGGCCAGGTCGACGTCCGTGAAGATCTCCAGGGAGCCGTACGACTTGGAGAGCCCCTCGGCGGTCAGCGGGGTCTTGCCGCAGGGCGCGGGCTCGGGGAAGCGGAGCTTGGCGACCTTGTCGGACTTCCGCTCGGCCTCCAGACCGGCCAGCAGCTTGTCGGCCCGGCGGGCCATGTTCTGCGCGGCGACGGTCTTGGTGGCCTTGGCGCGCATCTTGTCGGCCTGCGAGTGCAGCGCGGACGCCTTCTTCTCGGCGTTCTGACGCTCGCGCTTGCGGCGCTTCTCGTCGGCCTCGCGCTGCTGCTGGTAGAGCTTCCAGCCCATGTTGTAGACGTCGATCCGGGAGCGGTTGGCGTCCAGGTAGAACACCTTGTTGACGACCGTCTCGACCAGGTCGACGTCGTGGGAGATCACGATGAAGCCGCCGCGGTAGGTCTTCAGGTAGTCCCGCAGCCAGATGATCGAGTCGGCGTCGAGGTGGTTGGTCGGCTCGTCGAGCAGCAGGGTGTCGGCGTCCGAGAACAGGATCCTGGCCAGCTCGATACGGCGGCGCTGACCGCCGGAGAGCGTGTGCAGGGGCTGGCCGAGCACCCGGTCGGGCAGGTTGAGCGCGGCGGCGATGGTGGCGGCCTCGGCCTCGGCGGCGTATCCGCCCTTGGTCAGGAACTCGGTCTCCTGACGCTCGTACTGCCTGAGCGCCTTCTCACGGGTGGCGCCCTGGCCGCCCGCGATGCGCTGTTCGTTGTCACGCATCTTGCGGATCAGGGTGTCCAGGCCGCGGGCGGACAGGATGCGGTCGCGGGCGAGCACGTCGAGGTCGCCGGTGCGCGGGTCCTGCGGCAGGTAGCCGACCTCGCCGGAGCGGGTGACGGCACCGGCGGCGGGCTGGCCCTCGCCGGCCAGGACCTTGGTCAGGGTGGTCTTGCCGGCGCCGTTGCGGCCGACCAGGCCGATGCGGTCGCCCTTGGCGACGCGGAAGGTGGCGCTCTCGATGAGGACACGGGCACCGGCGCGCAGCTCGATGCCGGAGGCGGAGATCACGGTCAGACTCCTGGGCGGGTGGTTGGCGGGGATGGGCGGCTGTGGAGGTTCCCGCCGCTCTAATGCACGAGGAGAATGGCCATGAGGGCCAGTCTAACGGGGCGGTGCAACCGCTTTTCCCCGCCGGGCGCCGGCCGGGCGTTGTCAGTGGGCGGTGCAAGACTGGGCGAACGAGTCCAAAGCACCCTTCGGGCCACGGGCTCGGTCAGTCAGGACGGAGCACCGGCACACAGGGAAGTGATCGGCATGGCAGGCAACACGGGCGGCAGCCCGAGCATTTACCCGACGCTCCAGTACGCGGACGCCAGGGCGGCGATCCGACAGCTCACCGAGGCCTTCGGCTTCACCGAACTCGCGGTGTACGAGGGCGAGGACGGCTCGGTGGCCCACGCCGAACTGGCCCAGGGCAACGGCGCGGTCATGCTCGGTTCGAAGGGCAGGGGCGGCCGCTTCGACGAGGCGATGAAGGGCGGGAGCCCCGCGGGGGTGTACGTGGTGGTGGCGGACGTCGACGCCCATCACCGGCGGGCGGTGGAGCACGGCGCGGAGATCCTGATGCCCCCGACCGACCAGGACTACGGCTCGCGGGACTACATGGCCCGTGACCTGGAGGGCAACGTCTGGAGCTTCGGGACGTACGCGCCGGAGGTACACGGGTAGCCTCCGGCGGTTCGCCCGTCGGGGTCGGCGGGTCAGCTGCCCCCGGTGTGGACCTGGAAGGCCGCCCGGCGTACGGCCTTGGCCAGGGCGGGGTCCGGGTGCGCGGCGGCCAGCGCCACCAGGACCTGCACGGTGCGGGGATGGCCGACCGCGCGGACCTCGTCGAGCAGGGCCGGGACGGTGGCCTGCACCGCCGACTCCAGATGCCGCACCAGCAGCGGGGCCTCCCCGTGGTCGGCGACGGCCGCCGCGGTGTCGACCCACAGCCAGGTGGCCTCGGGGCGGGTGAGGACCTCGTGGGCGTCCTCGGGGTCGGCGCCGTCGTGCTCGGCCAGCCACAGCAGGGCGTACGGCCTGAGCGTCGGCTCGTCGAGGACGCCGCGGACGTCGGGCTCGGCGGGTGCGCCGACCACGCGCAGCGCCTCGAAGGCGAGGCCGCGCAGCAGGGCGTCCTCGCCGCGGGCGGCGCCGAGCAGTTCGGCGACGGCGCTGCCGACGGGGCGGGCGGCGAGCCAGGCGCGGTACTCGGCGCGGGCGGCGTTGGGGCGGAGCTGCGCGCAGCCGCGGAGCATGCCCTCGGCCGACTGCTCGATGTTGCCGGCGGGGCTCTGCGCGGCGACGCAGATCTGCTCCAGCTTGACCCAGACCGCCCAGCTGCCGAGCGGCGTGAGCGTGGCCTGTCCGTCGCCGCAGGTGAGGGCGCCGACGGCGGCGAGGGCGTGCAGGGCCCAGTCGAGGAGGGGGGCGAGCGCGGTGTCGGTGGCCGGGGCCGGGTCCGGTTCGGCGCCCGGGGTGCCGGGTTCGAGCCGGGGGCCGTAGGGCACCTCGCAGCGTTCGGTGCGCAGTTCGGTGACGCGCTGCTCCAGCAGGTCCAGGAGCTGCGCCACCGGGACGGGTCCGGCGGACAGCTGGAGGAAGGAGAGCACCTGGGGCATCGCGGAGACGACCTCGGCCACCGCGCCGGGCTCCTGTCCGGCGGGCTCCGGGTGGGCGAGCGACCAGGCGTCGAAGAGGGCGACCCAGCCGCGCAGCACGGCGCTGTCGTCGCGGTTCCAGGCGCGCAGCCGCCAGCCGGGGCGGGCGGTGCCGCCGTGCACCTCGACCAGTCCGGCGAGGCGGGCGGTGTCCCAGTCGGCGCGGACCTTGGCCACGGGCAGGCCCAGCTCACGGGCCGCGTGGTCGGCGGTGGCGTCGGACAGGGTGGCCTTGCCGTCGGCGGTCGCACTGCCGCGGCCGGGGCCGAGTGCGGAGTCGGCCCAGCGGGCGACGCGGGCCGCGTCGGCAAGGCCGGAGCGCGCCATTCCGGCCAGCTCCGAGCGGGCCGGTGTGCCTTCCGGGGGGCGCGGCGCGGGGCGGCGCGGACGCCGCTGATTCATCGCTTGGGGGGCGGCGGCCAGGGGTCGCGGGCGGACGAGTCGAAGCCTGGAGTCGCGCGGGATACGGGACGTCACGGGTGCAGTCTTCCGGTTGACGGTCCGAAAACCCAAACGGAATGCCCCGGCGGCCTCCCGGAACGGGGGACGCGGGCGCCCGGCGCACCGTCCGGGCATCGGATCAGGCCAGTGGTACGGCGCTGAACGGAACCTGATCGTCGCACCCGCGGGCAGGTGTCACGGGTCGGTCGAAGGGGGCGCGGGAGGAGGTCGTGGGGGTGCGGGAGCGGATCACACCAGTGGGGTCATGAAGCGGCGGAGGGTCTCCTCGTAGTCCGCGGGGTCGGCGTTCCACATGGCGCCGTGCGGGGCGTCCCGGACGGTGTGGAGGGCGACCAGGCGGGGGTGGGTGTCGGCGAGGCGGCGGCTCAGGCGCCAGGGGGCCACTTCGTCGCCGGGGCCGTGGAAGATCAGGGTGGGGACGGCGGGGCGGTGCAGACCGGCCGTGCCGGTGTCCCGGTCGGCGTGCAGCCCGGCGCGGCCCTGTGCGGCGCGGACGGCGAGCGGCAGGAGCGCGCCGGGGGTGCGGCGGGCGGCGGCCAGGGCGCGCAGGGTGGTCTCCCAGCTGAGCACCGGTGAGTCCAGGACGAGCCCCGCGATGCGCTCGCGCACGCCGGAGAGCGCGGCGGTGCGCAGGGCCATGGTGGCGCCGGTGGACCAGCCGAGCAGGACGACCTGGCGGGCGCCGTGGTCGAGGGCGTAGCGGACGGCCGCGTCCACGTCGCGCCACTCGGTCTCGCCGAAGTGGTGCAGGCCGTCGGGCGAGGGCGGTGCGCCGACGTCGCCGCGGTAGGCGAGGGCGAGCACCGGGACGTTGCGGCGGTGCAGCGGGGCGATCAGGTTCAGCGCGTGTTCGCGGGTGGCGGCCAGGCCGTGCACGGCGACGATCCAGGTCGGCCGCGCCCCGGGCAGGAACCAGGCCGGGAGCGGCCCGAGTTCCCCCGGGACCTCGACGTCGGCGTACTCGAGGTCGAGGGCCGTGCCCGGGTTCCCGACGTACAGGTTGGGGGTGAACCACGCCCGGTCGCCGGTCTCGAGGGTGCCGTGCGTGACGCGTTCGAGGCGGCGTACGACGGTGTCGGCGCCGTGCTCGGCGGTGTCCAGGACCGGGCCGAGGACGGCGTGGGAGCCGTCACCGGCGAGCCCGTACCGGCCGGGGCGCAGGGCGGCCAGGTCCCGGGTGAGGGTGATCTGTCCGGCGGCGGTGCCGTGCACGGTGAGCCGGGGCTCTGTGGGCAGGGGCCGTCCGGGGGGCGCCTTGAGCGCGGCGTCGCTGGCGAGCCGGCCGACGGCGACGCTCGCCGCTCCGGTCGCCAGAGCTGCGGTGACGGCGGCTGCCGTTGCGGTGACAGTGCGCATGGGGCCAGTCTCCTGGTGGAGTCCTCGGGCGGCCAGTGGACGCGTGACAGTGGGTGACGAGGGTCTTCGTGTCCCGTAGCCGGTACCCCCGCAGCCGCCCGGCACGCATCGCGCGTCAGCTTCGCTGCCCGTACCCGCGCAGGCGTTCCGTCACCTCGGCGAGCTGGGCCGGCGTCAGCAGGGACGGCGAGTGGCCCGGCACCGAGGACGCGGTCAGCCACAGGCGGCACATCCACTCGAGCTGGGCGGTGCGGTCGTAGGCCTGGTCGAGGGTGGTGCCGTAGGTGATCGTGCCGTGGTTGCGGAGCAGGCAGCCGGTGCGGTCGGCGAGGGCGTCGAGCATGCCGCGGGCGAGTTCGTCGGTGCCGTAGGCCGCGTAGGGGGCGACCCGGACGGGGCCGCCGAGGGCGGCGGTCATGTAGTGCACCGGCGGGAGTTCGGGGACGAGCAGCGAGACCGCCGTCGCGTGCACGGCGTGGGTGTGGACGACGGCCCGGGCGCCGGGGTCGGCACGGTAGACCGCCAGGTGCATGGGCAGTTCACTGGTGGGGACGAGCGTGCCGAGCACCTGTCGTCCGTCCAGGTCGACGCCGGTCGCGTCGTCCGGGGTCAGCCGGTCGTAGGGGACGCCCGACGGGGTGACCAGGACCGTGTCGCCGACGCGCACCGAGACGTTGCCGGAGGTGCCGACCACCAGCCCGTCCGCCACCGTCCGCCGGGCCGTCGCGACGAGTTCCTCCCAGGCCGCTTCCCCGGCGGTCCTTCCCACCGTCCTTCCGGCCTTCTCCCCGCTCTCGGCCCGCGATTGCGTCACAGTCACCCACTCCTCCGGGGCGCCCGCGCGCCCTCGCGTCCCGTCGCCGAACGGCCTCGCGGTGATCCTGCCAGGGACGTCTCCGGAGAGCACCGGAGCGGGCACGCAGAGGGAGATCGCGGCCCCGCTTCCGGTCACCGTGACGCCCTGCCCAGTTCATCTTCCGTTCACCCTGGTTACCTACGTTCGTCGCGCCAACGACCTCGAACGATTGCCTGGGTAAATGGAAAGCTTCTCGCTGATCCTCGCGATTGTGGTGGTAACCGCACTCGCGTTTGATTTCACGAACGGTTTCCACGACACCGCGAACGCGATGGCGACGACCATTTCGACCGGTGCGCTCAAGCCCAAGGTGGCGGTGGCGATGTCCGCCGTCCTCAACCTTGTAGGCGCCTTCCTCTCCGTGGAGGTCGCCAACACGATCTCCAAGGGTCTCGTCGACGAGACCGGCATCCGTCCCGAGGTCATCTTCGCCGCCCTGGTCGGCGCGATCCTCTGGAACCTCCTGACCTGGCTGGTCGGGCTCCCGTCCAGCTCCTCGCACGCCCTGATGGGCGGCCTGATCGGTGCCGCCGTCGCCTCGGCCGGCATCGGCGCGGTCAACGGCGACGTGCTCGTCACCAAGGTGCTCCTGCCCGCGATCGCCGCCCCGATCGTGGCAGGCCTCGCGGCGATGCTCGCCTCCCGGATGACGTACTCGCTGGGCCGCAAGGCCGACGGCAAGGCCGCCAAGAAGGGCTACCGCGCCGGCCAGATCGCCTCCGCCGGTCTGGTCTCGCTGGCCCACGGCACCAACGACGCCCAGAAGACCATGGGCATCATCACCCTCGCCCTGATCGCCGGCGGCTCGCTCGCCCCCGACTCCGACCCGCCCGTGTGGGTCATCCTGAGCGCGGGCCTGGCCATCGCGCTCGGCACCTACCTGGGCGGCTGGCGCATCATCCGCACCATGGGCAAGGGCCTGACCGACCTCCAGCCGCAGCAGGGCTTCGCCGCCCAGACCAGCGCCGCCACGGTCATCCTGGCCTCCTCCCACCTCGGCTTCTCGCTGTCCACCACGCACTCGGTCTCCGGTGCGGTGATGGGCGCGGGCCTCGGCCGCAAGGGCGGCGTGGTCCGCTGGTCCACGGCCACCCGGATGTTCATCGCCTGGGGCCTGACGCTGCCTGCCGCGGCCCTGGTCGCCGCGCTCGCCGAGTGGGTCTGCCGCGCCGGCGACTGGGGCACGGCCCTCGTCGCGGTGTTCCTGATCGCGTCCAGCTTCGCGATCTGGCGGATCTCTCGCCGCGAGGTCGTCGACCACACCAACGTCGTCGACGGCGACCCGGTGGACACCGAGGCGCCCGGGCAGCCCGAGCCCGCCGGTGTGGTCACCACGGCGATGGCCGCCGTGTCGCCGCCCCCGACGGGCGCGACCGAGGAACTGGCGGCCACCCTCCCGGCCCCGGCCACCACCCCCGACCCCAAGGCCCCGTCGGCCGCCACCACCGTCTGAACCCGCCTGCCGGGTACGAAGGAAGCGAACCTCCATGAGCATCGACTGGGCAGCCCTCGGCTCCGTCTTCGGCGTCAGCCTCGTGGTCACGGTGGCCCTGGTGGGCCTGTTCACCCTCGGCATCGTCGGCCTCTCCCGCCAGGAGCGGGCCGCCGCTCAGGGCGGCTCCGCGGCCCTCGCGGTCACCGGCGCGTACGCGTGCTTCGCGGCCTGCACGGCGGCGGTGGCGTACGGGATCTATCTGATCGTCGCCTGAGCGACGCCCGTCTCACGGGCGCACGCACAGGTACGCGCAGAGGCGGGGCGCGGGACGGACTCGAACCGTTCCGCCCCCGCCTCTTCGCGTGCCGGCGCACACCACCCGGGTGTGGGCCTTCGCACACTCCCCCGTCGCAGGTCAACGCCAGGTTGACGGGTGTTCGCGGGCCGTGGTGGACTTCCGGGGCCATCTACGGCGGCAGGAGAGGAAGCCCGGTGCGAATCCGGCGCGGTCCCGCCACTGTGACCGGGGACAGGAATCCCCGGGAGCCAGGAACTCTCGCCGCCGTGCTCTTCGAACCAGGGCGCGGACACCCTGAGTGAGGACCTATCGCCATGCGCGGCTGCCGTTCCGGGCTCACCAGCGACACGCTTCGACTTCCCCTTCCCACGGCCGGTTGAGCCGTGCGTGCCGGACGCGTCTTCGCGTACGGCGCCGCCGCCGGCCTCCTCGGTGACCTCCTCCTCGGCGATCCTCGCCGCGGGCACCCGGTCGCCGTGTTCGGCCGTGCCGCGGGCGCCGTGGAACAGGTGCTGTGGCGGGACCACCGGGGCTGGGGCGCCCTGCACACCGTCGTGTGCGCGGGCGGCGCCGCCGTCCTCGGCTCGGCCGCCGCGCATGCCGTACGCCGCTCCCCCGCCGCCTCCGTCGCCCTGACCGCCGCGGCCACCTGGTCGGTCGTCGGCGGCACCTCGCTGGCCCGCGAGGCCACTGCCATCGGCCGTGCCCTGGACGCCGGGGACGTCGAGGCGGCGCGGGCGAGGCTGCCGCACCTGTGCGGGCGGGACCCGCAGGCGCTGGACGCCGACGGAATCGCCCGGGCCGTCGTGGAGTCCGTCGCCGAGAACACCTCGGACGCGGTGGTGGGCGCCCTGGTGTGGGGCGCGGCCGCCGGGGTGCCCGGGCTGCTCGGCTTCCGGGCCGTGAACACCCTGGACGCGATGGTCGGCCACAAGTCGCCCCGGTACCGCCGCTACGGCTGGGCCTCGGCCCGCCTCGACGACCTCGCGGGCTGGCCGGGCGCCCGCCTCACCGCCGTGCTGACCACCGTGGCGGGCGGCGACCCGCGCGGCGCCGTACGGGCCTGGCGCGCGGACGCCGCACAGCACCCGAGCCCCAACGCCGGGCCCGTGGAAGCCTCGTTCGCGGGCGCCCTCGGCGTGCGGCTCGGCGGCACGCTCTCCTACGGCGGGCGGGTCGAACACCGGCCCGTCCTCAACGGGGCGGCGGGACGCGCCGTACGGGCGTCCGGCTCCGGCGACATCGACCGTGCGGTACGCCTCTCCCGGCGCGTGGGCTGGCTGGCGCTGGGCGTGTGCGCGGGCGTGCGGCTGCTCGCCCGCCGGGCCGCCGCGAAGAACCCGGGTGTCACGAAGGGACGTACGTCATGAACGGTGGCCTCCTCGTCGCCGGCACCACCTCCGACGCCGGCAAGAGCGTCGTCACCGCCGGGATCTGCCGCTGGCTGGTGCGCCAGGGCGTCAAGGTGGCGCCCTTCAAGGCGCAGAACATGTCGCTGAACTCCTTCGTGACCCGGGACGGCGCCGAGATCGGGCGGGCGCAGGCCATGCAGGCCCAGGCCTGCCGGGTGGAGCCGACCGCGCACATGAACCCCGTGCTGCTCAAGCCCGGCGGGGAACGCAGCAGCCAGGTCGTGCTGCTCGGCAGGCCGGTGGGCGAGATGAGCGCCCGCGGCTATCACGGCGGACGCCAGGAGCGGCTGCTCGGCACGGTGCTGGACTCGCTGGCCGAACTGCGCGGCACGTACGACGCGGTGATCTGCGAGGGGGCGGGCAGCCCGGCCGAGATCAACCTGCGTCGCACCGACATCGTGAACATGGGGATCGCCCGGGGCGCCGGACTCCCCGTCCTCGTCGTCGGCGACATCGACCGCGGGGGCGTCTTCGCCTCCTTCTTCGGCACGGTGGCGCTGCTGGCGCCCGAGGACCAGGCGCTGGTCGCCGGGTTCCTCGTGAACAAGTTCCGCGGCGACGTGTCGCTCCTGGAGCCCGGGCTCGACATGCTGCACGGCCTCACCGGGCGGCGGACGTACGGCGTGCTGCCCTTCCGGCACGGGCTCGGCATCGACGAGGAGGACGGGCTGCGCGTCTCCCTGCGCGGGGCGGTGCGGGAGTCGGTCGTCGCCCCGCCGGTCGGCGAGGACGTGCTGCGGGTCGCGGTCTGCGCGGTCCCGCTGATGTCCAACTTCACGGACGTGGACGCGCTGGCCGCCGAGCCGGGCGTCGTGGTGCGGTTCGTGGACCGGCCGGAGGAACTGGCCGACGCCGACCTGGTGATCGTGCCGGGGACGCGCGGGACGGTGCGGGCCCTTCAGTGGCTGCGGGAGCGGGGGCTCGCGGACGCGATCGCCCGCAGGGTCGCCGAGCGACGGCCCGTGCTCGGCATCTGCGGCGGTTTCCAGCTCCTCGGCGAGCACATCGAGGACAAGGTCGAGTCCCGCGCCGGGCACGTGGACGGGCTGGGACTGCTCCCCGTGCGGGTGCGGTTCGCCCGCGAGAAGACCCTCACCCGGCCGGTGGGCGAGGCCCTCGGCGAGCACGTCGAGGGGTACGAGATCCACCACGGCGTCGCCGAAGTCACGGGCGGTGCCCCCTTCTTGGACGGCTGCCGGGTCGGCCAGACCTGGGGCACGCACTGGCACGGCTCGCTGGAGTCGGACGGTTTCCGGCGGGCGTTCCTGCGCGAGGTGGCCGCCGCCGCGGGCCGCCGCTTCGTGCCGGCCCCCGACACCTCGTTCGCCGCGCTGCGCGAGGAGCAGCTCGACCGGCTCGGCGACCTGATCGAACACCACGCGGACACGGACGCGCTGTGGCGGCTCATCGAGTCCGGCGCGCCGCAAGGACTGCCCTTCATTCCACCGGGAGCGCCCGCATGAGCACTGTGCTGTTGTTGTCGACCGCCGACACGGACCTGCTGGCGGCCCGCGCGTCGGACGCCGCCTACCGGATCGGCAACCCGACCCGGGTCGACGTCCGCGAGGAGTTGCCCGGGCTGGTCGAGGGCGCGGACCTCGCCGTGGTCCGCCTGCTCGGCGGCAAGCGCGCCTGGGAGGACGGGCTCGCCGCGCTGAGGGCCGCCGGCATCCCGACCGTCCTGCTGGGCGGCGAGAGCGTGCCGGACGCGGAGCTGATGGCCGAGTCGTCGGTCCCGGCCGGGGTGGTGGCGCAGGCCCTGCGCTACCTGGTCGAGGGCGGCCCGGACAACCTCGCCCAGCTGGCGCGCTTCCTGTCGGACACGGTGCTGCTGACCGGCGAGGGCTTCGACGAGCCGCGGAAGATGCCGGAGTACGGCGTCCACGGCTCGCGGGACGTCGTGGCGGGCCGCCCGACGGTCGGCGTGCTCTTCTACCGCGCCCACCAGCTGAGCGGCAACACCGCCTTCGTCGACACGCTGTGCGAGGCGATCGAGGCGCGCGGCGCCAACGCCCTGCCGGTGTACTGCGGTTCGCTGCGCGACGCGGACCCCGGGCTGTACGACCTGCTGGGCCGGGCCGACGCCCTGGTCGCCACCGTCCTGGCGGCCGGCGGCACGCACGCCTCGCAGGCCTCGGCGGGCGGTGACGAGGAGGCGTGGGACATCGGTGCGCTGGCCGACCTGAACGTGCCGGTGCTGCAAGGCCTCTGCCTCACCTCCTCCCGGGCCGCCTGGGAGGCCTCCGACGCCGCCCTGTCCCCCATGGACGCTGCGATGCAGGTGGCGATCCCGGAGTTCGACGGACGGCTCGTCACGGTGCCCTTCTCCTTCAAGGAGCAGGGGCCGGACGAGGTGCCGGTCTACGTCGCCGACCCCGAGCGGGCCGCGCGCGTCGCCGGGATCGCCGTCCGGCACGCGGCGCTCGGGCACAAGCCGAACGCCGACAAGAAGCTGGCGCTGGTCTTCACGGCGTACCCGACCAAGCACTCCCGCGTCGGCAACGCCGTCGGCCTCGACACCCCCGCGTCCGCGGTGCGGGTCCTGGACGCGCTGCGGGAGGCGGGCTACGGGGTCACCGAGTACCCCTCCGAGGGCGACGAGTTGATCCACCGGCTGATCGAGGCGGGCGGTCACGACGTGGAGTGGCTGACGGAGGACCAGCTGGCGGCGGCGCCCGCGCGGGTGCCGCTGGCCGACTACCGGGCCTGGTTCGAGAAGCTGGACCCGGAGCTGCGGGAGGGCATGCGGGAGGCGTGGGGCGAGCCGCCGGGCTCGCTGTACGTGGACGGCGACGACATCGTGCTGGCCTCCCTCCGGTTCGGGAACGTCGTGGTGATGATCCAGCCGCCGCGCGGCTTCGGCGAGAACCCGATCGCGATCTACCACGACCCGGACATGCCGCCGTCGCACCACTACATGGCGGCCTACCGCTGGCTCGAGCACGGTTTCGGCGCCGACGCGATCGTGCACATGGGCAAGCACGGCACGATGGAGTGGCTGCCGGGCAAGGGGCTGGGGCTGAGCGCCGGCTGCGCACCGGACGCGGTCCTCGGCGACCTGCCGCTGATCTACCCGTTCATCGTCAACGACCCCGGCGAGGGCACCCAGGCCAAGCGCCGCGGGCACGCCACCGTCGTCGACCACCTGGTGCCGCCGATGGCGCGCGCCGACACCTACGGCGACCTGGCCAAGCTGGAGCAGCTGCTCGACGAGTACGCCCTCGTCTCCGACCTGGACCCGACGAAGGCGCCGGCGGTCCGCGCGCAGATCTGGACGCTGGTCAAGGCGGCCGAGCTCCACCACGACCTGCACGTGGACGACCAGCCGGACGACGACGCGTTCGACGAGTTCGTCATGCACATCGACGGCTACCTGTGCGAGATCAAGGACGTGCAGATCCGCGACGGCCTGCACGTCCTGGGCGGCGGCCCGGTCGGCGAGCCGCGCGTCAACCTCGTCCTGGCGGTGCTGCGCGCCTCGCAGGTGTGGGGCGGGCAGGCGAACGCGCTGCCGGGCCTGCGGGCCTGTCTGGCCGAGCACTTCGGGCTGGTGGAGAAGGATCTGCTGGCCGAGCCCGGCGCCCCGGTGAAGGCGCCGGTGGAACTGACCGACCTGGTCGACGGCCCGGCGCGGTCGGCGGCCGACGCGATCGACCTGCTCGAGCAGCTGTGCCGGCGGTTCGCCGAGGGCATGGAGCTGCGGGCGTGGGACCGGGCGGCCGTCCCGGGCCTGGTGCGGGACGTGCTGGGCACGGAACTCGGCGACGCGGTGGCGGTGCTGGAGTTCGCCTGCACGGAGGTCGTGCCGCGCCTCGCCCGGACCTCCGACGAGATCGGGCACATCCTGCGGGCCCTGGACGGCGGTTACGTCCCGGCCGGGCCGTCCGGCTCCCCGACGCGCGGCCTGGTCAACGTCCTGCCGACCGGCCGGAACTTCTACTCCGTCGACCCGAAGGCGATCCCGTCCCGGCTGAGCTGGGAGGTCGGGCAGTCGCTGGCCGACTCGCTGATCCAGCGGTACCTGAGCGACACCGGCGAGTACCCGAAGTCCGTCGGCCTCACGGTGTGGGGCACGTCCGCGATGCGCACCCAGGGCGACGACATCGCCGAGATCCTGGCGCTGCTGGGCTGCCGTCCGGTCTGGGACGACGCCTCTCGCCGGGTGACGGGCTTCGAGGTGGTCCCGGTGGCGGAGCTGGGCCGGCCGCGCGTGGACGTGACGGTGCGCATCTCGGGCTTCTTCCGGGACGCGTTCCCCCATGTGGTGGGGTTGATCGACGACGCGGTGCGGGCGGTGGCGGAGCTGGACGAGCCCGCATCGTCCAACTTCGTGAAGGCGCACGCCGACGAGGACACCGCCGAGCACGGCGACCGGCGCCGGGCGACCTCCCGCATCTTCGGCTCCAAGCCGGGCGCGTACGGCGCGGGTCTGCTGCCGCTGATCGACGCCCGCAACTGGCGCAGCGACGCGGACCTCGCCGAGGTGTACGCGGTGTGGGGCGGCTACGCCTACGGGCGCGGGCTGGACGGGCGGGCGGCGCGCGGTGACATGGAGACGGCGTTCCGGCGGATCGCGGTGGCGGCGAAGAACGTCGACACGCGTGAGCACGATCTCGTCGACGCCGACGACTACTTCCAGTACCACGGCGGCATGGTCGCCATGGTGCGGCATCTGACGGGGTCCTCCCCCGAGGCGTACGTCGGTGACTCGGCCACCCCGGACCAGGTGAAGACCCGGACGCTGGGCGAGGAGACGCACCGGGTCTTCCGGGCCCGGGTGGTCAACCCGCGCTGGATGGCGGCGATGCGGCGGCACGGCTACAAGGGCGCCTTCGAGATGGCGGCCACCGTGGACTACCTCTTCGGCTACGACGCCACGGCCGGGGTCGTGGACGACTGGATGTACGAGCGGCTCAGCGCCGAGTACGTCTTCGCCCCCGAGAACCGGGACTTCATGAAGAAGTCCAACCCCTGGGCACTGCGCGGCATCACGGAACGGCTGCTGGAGGCCGCGGACCGGGGACTGTGGGCGGAGCCGGACGCGGAGACGCTGGAGCGGCTGCGCGCCACGTATCTGGAGCTCGAAGGTGACTTGGAGGGCGACGACAAGTGAGTACCCCGTTCCCGTTCACGGCCGTCGTGGGGCAGGACGACCTGCGGCTCGCGCTGCTGCTGAACGCCGTTTCCCCGGCCGTCGGCGGTGTGCTGGTCCGTGGTGAGAAGGGCACCGCGAAGTCCACGGCCGTGCGTGCGCTGTCGGCGCTGATGCCGGAGGTGGACGTCGTCTCCGGGTGCCGTTTCTCCTGCGATCCCGACTCCCCCGACCCGGGCTGCCCGGACGGCCCGCACGAGCCGGGTGCCTTCGCCTCGCGCCCGGCGCGGATGGTCGAGCTGCCCGTCGGTGCCTCCGAGGACCGACTCGTCGGCGCCCTCGACATCGAGCGGGCGCTCGCAGAGGGCGTGAAGGCCTTCGAGCCGGGGCTGTTGGCCGACGCGCACCGCGGGATCCTCTACGTCGACGAGGTCAATCTCCTCCACGACCACTTGGTCGACCTCCTGTTGGATGCCGCCGCGATGGGCGCCTCCTACGTCGAGCGCGAGGGCGTGTCCGTGCGGCACGCCTCGAAGTTCCTGCTCGTCGGGACCATGAACCCCGAAGAGGGCGAGCTGCGCCCGCAGTTGCTCGACCGGTTCGGACTCACCGTCGAGGTCGCCGCCTCGCGCGAGCCGGACCAGCGCGTGGAGGTCGTACGGCGCCGGCTGGCGTACGACGACGACCCGGCCGGTTTCGCCGCGCGCTGGGCCGACGAGGAGGCCGCCGTACGGGCGCGGATCGTGGGGGCGCGGGAGCTGCTGCCGTCGGTGCGCCTGGGCGACGGGGCGCTGCGGCAGATCGCGGCGACCTGCGCGGCCTTCGAGGTGGACGGCATGCGGGCCGACATCGTGATGGCGCGTACGGCGACGGCGCTGGCGGCCTGGGCCGGGCGGACCGAGGTGCTCGCCGAGGACGTGCGGCAGGCGGCCCTGCTCGCGCTGCCCCACCGGCGGCGGCGCAATCCCTTCGACGCCCCCGGCTTGGACGAGGACAAGCTGGACGAGACGCTGGAGGAGTTCAGCGGGCAGGACGGGGACGGAGGCGGGGACGACGACCCCGATCCGGGTCCCGGGGGCGGTCCCGGTGGGCAGCCCGAGCCCGATGACGCGCCGCAGGGCGATGGCGACGCCGCCGCGCGGCCCGAGGCCGGGGAGGGCGGCGAGCCGCAGCCTTCCGGTGGTGCCGGCGAGCAGTCCCCCGCGCGTGCCGCCGAGCCCTTCCGGACCAAGGTGCTGAGCGTGCCGGGGCTCGGCGAGGGTGCCGCCGGGCGGCGTTCGCGGGCGCGGACCGAGCACGGGCGGACCACGGGCGCCCGGCGGCCGCAGGGTGCCCTGACCAAGCTGCACCTGGCCGCCACCGTGCAGGCCGCCGCCCCGCACCAGCGGGCGCGGGGTCGCAGCGGTCCGGGGCTCGTGGTACGCCGGGACGATCTGCGGCAGGCGACGCGTGAGGGGCGTGAGGGCAACCTCGTGCTCTTCGTCGTCGACGCCTCCGGGTCGATGGCCGCGCGGCAGCGGATGAGTGCCGTCAAGGGCGCCGTGCTGTCGCTGCTGCTGGACGCGTACCAGCGGCGGGACAAGGTGGGGCTGGTGACCTTCCGGGGTTCGGCCGCGGATGTCGCGCTGCCGCCGACCTCGTCGGTGGACGCGGCGGCGGTGCGGCTGGAGTCGCTGCCGACGGGCGGGCGTACGCCGCTCGCCGCCGGCCTGCTGCGCGCCCACGAGGTGCTGCGGGTGGAGCGACTGCGGGACCCGGCGCGGCGGCCACTGATGGTCGTCGTGACGGACGGTCGGGCCACGGGTGGTCCCGAGCCCGTCGCGCTGGCGGGGCGGGCGGCGCGGCTGTTCGCGGCCGAGGGCACCGCGTCCGTGGTCGTGGACTGCGAGTCGGGGCCCGTGCGGCTCGGGCTCGCCGGGCAGCTCGCGGGTGAGCTGGGCGGTACCGCGGTGACGCTGGACGAGCTGCGGGCCGACTCGATCGCCGGTCTGGTGAGGGACGTTCGGGGCAGCAGGAGGGCCGCGTAATGCCGCAGGGGAAGCCGAGTGTCGTACCGGACGACGGTCTGACGACCCGTCAGCGGCGCAACCGCCCGCTGGTCGTGGTGCACACGGGCATCGGGAAGGGCAAGTCCACCGCCGCCTTCGGGCTGGCGCTGCGGGCCTGGAACCAGGGGTGGCCGATCGGGGTGTTCCAGTTCGTCAAGTCGGCGAAGTGGAAGGTCGGCGAGGAGAACGCCCTGCGGGTGCTGGGGGCCAGCGGCGAGGGCGGGTCCGTCGACTGGCACAAGATGGGCGAGGGCTGGTCCTGGGTCCAGCGGGACGCCCAGATGGACAACGAGGAGAAGGCCCGCGAGGGCTGGGAGCAGGTCAAGCGGGACCTGGCCGCCGAGACGTACAAGCTGTACGTGCTGGACGAGTTCGCCTACCCGATGCACTGGGGGTGGGTCGACACCGACGAGGTGGTGTCGGTGCTGCGCGAGCGGCCGGGGACCCAGCACGTCGTGATCACCGGGCGGAACGCGCCCGGCGCCCTCGTGGAGTTCGCCGATCTCGTCACCGACATGTCCAAGGTCAAGCATCCGATGGACGCGGGGCAGAAGGGGCAGAGGGGCATCGAGTGGTGACCTCCTCCGACTCCGGCTCCGCCGTTCCCCGGCTCGTCATCGCCGCGCCCTCGTCCGGGAGCGGCAAGACCACCGTCGCCACCGGGTTGATGGCCGCGCTCACGGCGCGGGGGCTCGCCGTGTCCCCGCACAAGGTCGGGCCCGACTACATCGACCCCGGCTACCACGCGCTCGCCACCGGGCGGGTGGGCCGCAACCTCGACGCGTACCTGTGCGGGCCCGAGCTGGTCGGGCCGCTGTTCCTGCACGGGGCGCGCGGGTGCGACATCGCCGTGGTCGAGGGCGTGATGGGGCTGTACGACGGGGCCGCCGGGGAGGGCGAGCTGGCGTCCACCGCGCAGGTCGCGAAGCTGTTGCGGGCGCCGGTGGTGCTGGTCGTGGACGCGTCCTCGCAGTCGCGGTCGGTGGCGGCGCTGGTGCACGGGTTCGTGTCCTGGGACCCGGAGGTGCGGATCGGGGGCGTGATCCTCAACAAGGTCGCGTCGGACCGGCACGAGGTGTTGCTGCGGGAGGCGGTGGACTCCGTCGGGGTGCCGGTCCTCGGGGTGTTGCGGCGGGCCGCGCGGGTCGACGTGCCGTCGCGGCATCTGGGGCTGGTGCCTGTTGCCGAGCGGGGCCCGGATGCGGTGGATGCCGTGGCGGCGATGGGTGCGCAGGTCGCCGCCGGGTGTGACCTGGAGGCGTTGGTCGGGTTGGCGCGCAGCGCCGGTGCGTTGTCCTGTGCGGCTTGGAACGCGGGTGAGGCCTTGGTCTCCTCGCCCCCGCCGCCCCTTCCCGTCCCGTCCCTGGGGGCTGCGCCCCCAGACCCCCTCGTTCGGCCCGGACGGCCTCGTCCTCAAGCGCCGGACGGGCTGAGAAAGCGCGTCGCCGTTGCCGGTGGACCCGCCTTCACGTTCTCCTACGCCGAGCACACCGAGCTGCTCGCCGCCGCCGGGGCCGAGGTCGTCACGTTCAATCCGCTGCGGGACGAGGAACTGCCGGAGGGCACTCAGGGGCTCGTCATCGGAGGCGGGTTCCCCGAGGTGTACGCCTCCGAGCTGTCCGCCAACCAGGGGCTGCGGAAGTCCGTCGCCGAGCTGGCGCTCAGCGGTGCTCCCGTGGCCGCCGAGTGTGCGGGGCTGCTGTATCTGTGCCGGGAGCTGGACGGGTTGCCGATGTGCGGGGTGCTGGACGCCGCCGCGCGGATGTCGCAGCGGCTGACGCTGGGCTACCGGGACGCCGTGGCCGTGTCCGACAGCGCGCTGGCCGGGGCGGGGACGCGGATGCGGGGGCACGAGTTCCACCGGACGGTGGTGGAACCGGGGGCCGGGGCGGCACCGGCGTGGGGGATGCGGGCGCCCGAGCGGCGCGTCGAGGGATTTGTGGAGCGCGGTGTGCACGCGAGCTATCTGCACACGCACTGGGCGGCCGAGCCCGGTGTCGCCCGTCGGTTCGTGGAGAGGTGCCGGACGTCATGAGCAGCAGGTTGATCGGGGTCGGGGTCGGGCCCGGGGATCCGGAGCTGGTGACCGTGAAGGGCGTCAACGCGCTGCGGGACGCCGATGTCGTGGTCGTGCCCGTCATGGCTGCATCCGATGGAAAAGATGGCGGGGAGCGCGGCCGGGCCGAGGCGACCGTGCTGCACTACGTGGGCGCCGAGAAGGTCGTGCGGGTCGTGTTCGCGCTGAACGAGCGCACCGACCGGGCGCGGCGCGAGGCGGCCTGGGACGCGGCCGGGGAGCGGGTGGCCGGGCTGCTGCGGGAGCATGCCGCCGTCGCCTTCGCGACCATCGGTGATCCCAACGTGTATTCCACCTTCACCTACCTGGCGCAGACCGTGGGCGCGCTGGTGCCGGGGACGGTCGTGGAGACCGTGCCGGGGATCACCGCCATGCAGGACCTCGCGGCGCGGTCGGGGGCCGTGCTGACCGAGGGCACGGAGCCGTTGACGCTGGTGCCGGTCACCGCGGGGTCCGCGGTGCTCAAGGAGGCGTTGCACGGGCCCGGCACGGTCGTCGCCTACAAGTTCGGCCGGCAGGCGTCCGAGGTGGCCGAGGCGCTGCGGGAGAGCGGGCGGCTGGACGACGCCGTGTGGGGGTCGGCGCTGGGGCTGCCGGAGGAGTCGGTGCGGCCGGCCGGCGAGCTGGACGGGGCTCCGTTGCCGTATCTGTCGACGCTCATCGCGCCCGCCCGGCGCGAGGGCGGGCGGGGCGGCAAGCTGTGACCGCCTCCCGTTCCCGGCGCTCATTCCGCGATGCCCACCACCAGCCAGATGAACGCCGCGCCCGCGATCGTGCACAGCAGGGTCGAGCGCGCGGGGTGCTCGTGGTGGGCCTCGGGGAGGATCTCGGCCGCGGCGAGGTAGAGGAGTACGCCGCCGAACAGGCCGAGATAGGCGCCGAGCACGCCCTCCGGGATGGTGAAGAGGAGGGTGGAGGCCGCGCCCACGACGGGGGCGATCGCGTCGGCGACCAGCATCGCGATGGCGCGGCGGCGGGCGTTGCCGTACAGGCTGGTCAGTGTGTAGGTGTTGAAGCCGTCCGCGAAGTCGTGGGCGATCACGGCCATCGCGACCGCCGCGCCCATGCCGCCGCCGACCTGGAAGGCCGCACCGATCGCCACGCCGTCCATCGCGCTGTGGCCGACCATCGCGGCCGCGGCCGTCAGGCCCACCTCGGGCGAGCGGTGGCCGTGCTCGTCGGCGCCGTGTGCGGCGCGGCGGGCCGCCAGCAGGCGTTCCACCAGGTGCGCGAGCAGGAATCCGGCGACGAAGAGCAGCAGTGCGGCGGGCACGCCGAACACCTCGTCGCCCGCCGCCTCCAGGGCCTCCGGCAGCAGGTCGAGGCCGACCACGCCCAGCATGAGGCCGCCGGCCAGGCCCAGGACCAGATGGCGCCGGTCGGTCACGCGCTGTGCCGTCCAGCCGCCGGCCAGCGTCATCAGGAACGCGCCGAGCGCGACGAAGACCGCCATGGGCCCTTGGTATCCGATCACCCCGCGTTCACGCGCGTACGACAGCAGCAACCGCAGTAAATATGCGCACGGCGCACAGGAACAGGACGCACAGGAGAGGACCGAAAACGATGGATTCCGAGGCCAGGGTGACCTTCGTCGGTGCCGGTCCCGGCGCCGCCGACCTGCTGACGTTCCGTGCGGCGCGGGCGATCGCCGAGGCGGACGTGGTGATCTGGGCGGCGAGCCTCGTCCAGGCGGAGGTGCTCCAGCACGCGCGGGAGGGCGCCGAGGTGCTGGACTCGGCGACGATGTCGCTGGAGGACGTCGTCGCCGTGTACCGGCGGGCCCGGGAGGAGGGGCTGCGGGTGGCCCGCATCCACTCCGGGGACCCGGCGCTGTGGGGCGGCACGCAGGAGCAGCTCGACCGGTGCGCGGAGCTCGGCGTCGCGACCGAGGTGGTGCCGGGCGTCTCGGCGTTCTCGGCCGTGGCCGCGCTCGCGCAGCGTGAGTTGACCATCCCGGAGGTCGCGCAGTCCGTGGTCCTCACGCGGCTCGGCGGGGGCAAGACGCCGATGCCGCCCGGGGAGGAGGTCCGCGAGTTCGCGAAGCACGGCACGACCATGGCGGTCTTCCTGTCGGCGGCCCGCAGCGGCCAGCTGGTGCGGGAGCTGCTGGAGGGCGGCTATCCGACCGAGACGCCGGTCGTCGTCGCCTACCAGGCGACCTGGCCGGAGGAGCTGGTCGTGCGGTGCACGATCGGGACGCTGGAGGAGACGGTCAAGGAGCACAGGCTCTGGAAGCACACCCTGTTCCTGGTCGGCCCGGCCCTCGACGCGCACGGCACCCGCTCGCACCTCTACCACCCGGGGCACTTCCACGGCTATCGCAAGGCCGACCCGGAGGCGCGCAGGGAGCTGCGCTCGCGGGGTGCGAGCACGTGATCACGGTGGTCGGGGCGGGGACCGGTTCCCCACTGCCCGAGGACGTGGCCGACGGCGCGGAGCTGGTCGTCGGCGGGCGGCGGCACCTGGACGCCGTACGGCTTCCGGAGGGCGCGAGGACGGTCGTCCTCGGGGCGCTGGCGCCCGCCCTGGACACGGTCGCGGAGTACGTCGCCGAGGGGCGGCCGGTGACCGTGCTGGCCTCCGGTGATCCGGGGTTCTTCGGGATCGTGCGGGCGCTGGCCGAGCGGTTCGGGCCCGAGCGGCTGGACGTGCGGCCGGGGGTCTCCTCCGTGGCGGCGGCCTTCGCGCGGGCCGGGCTGCCGTGGGACGACGCCGTGGTGGCCAGCGCGCACGGGCGGGACCTGCGGACGGCGGTGAACCTGTGCCGGGCGCACCCGAAGGTCGCCGTGCTGACCGGTCCCGGGGCCGGTCCGGCGGAGCTGGGGGCCGCGTTGGGGGACGACGGGCGGGTGTTCGTCGTCGCCTCCGCGCTGGGCTCCGACGGGGAGCGCGTGGAACGGGTGACGCCCGCCGAGGCCGCCGGACGGGACTGGGGGACGGCGGTGAGTGTGGTGCTGTGCCTGGACGAGGCGCGGGCGCTGGGACCGGTGCGGGCGGTCGCTGGGCCGCGTCCCGGGCCCGCCGGATGGGCGCTGGACGAGGACGCGTTCGCGCACCGGGACTCGATGATCACCAAGTTCGAGGTGCGGGCGCTGGCCCTGGCCCGCCTCGGGCCGCGCCCCGGCGACCTGGTGTGGGACGTCGGCGCGGGCTCCGGGTCCGTGGCCGTGGAGTGTGCGCGGCTCGGTGCCGCCGTCACCGCCGTCGAGAGGACGCCGGACGGGGTCGGGCGGGTCCGCGCCAACGCCGCCGCGCACGGCGTCGACGTGCGGGTGGTGCACGGGGCGGCGCCCGCGGTCCTGTCCGGTCTGGGGGACGACCCCGACGCCGTTTTCGTGGGCGGCGGCGGGCGCGGGCTGCCCGCGATCGTCGCCGAGTGCGCGCGGCGGGCCCGGCGCGTCGTGGTCGTCGCCGTGGCCGCGCTCGACCGGGTGCCGGCGGCCCGCGAGGCGCTGCTCGGCGCCGGTCTCGACTGCGACGGGGTGCTGCTGCAGTCCTCGCGGCTCGCGCCGCTGCCGGGGGACGTGACCCGGCTCGCGGCCACCAATCCCGTCTTCCTGCTGTGGGGCGTCAGGCCGCACGGCCGTACCGAAGGAGTTGCCCCTTGATCGGCCTCATTTCCGCCACGGCGGCGGGAGCGGCGGCGCGGGACCGGCTGGCCGCGGCGTGGCCGGACCGCACGCGGGTGTACGAGGGTCCCGTCGGGGACTCCGTGCGGGCCGCGTTCGCCGAGTGCGAGCGGCTGGTGTGCTTCCTGGCCACCGGCGCGGTGGTCCGGCTGGTGGCGCCGCTGCTGGACGACAAGCGGACCGACCCGGGTGTGGTGTGCGTCGACGAGGGCGGGCGGTTCGCCGTGTCGCTGGTCGGCGGGCACGGGGGCGGCGCCAACGAACTGGCCCGTGCGGTCGGCGAGGTGCTGGGCGCGGAGCCGGTGGTGACGACGGCGACCGACGCGGTCGGGCTGGCCGGTCTGGACACGCTCGGGCTGCCCGTGGAGGGCGATGTCGCCGGAGTGTCGCGGGCTCTGCTGGACGGTGAGCCGGTGGCGCTGTGGGCGGAGGTGCCGTGGCCGCTGCCGCCGCTTCCGGTCACCGCCGAAGGGGCCTGCGGGATCCGGGTGACGGACCGTGCGGTGGAACCGGCCGAGGGCGAGGTCGTCCTGCGGCCGCCGTCCCTGGTCGTCGGGATCGGCGCGTCCAGGGGGGCGCCGGTGGACGAGGTGCTGGGGCTGGTGGAGGCCGTCCTGCGCGAGGCGGGACTGTCCGCCGCGTCGGTCGCCGAGCTGGCCACCGTGGACGCCAAGGCGGAGGAGCCCGGGATCGTCGGGGCCGCCGGGCGGCTGGGCGTGCCCCTGGTGACGTACCCCGCCGACGAGTTGGCCGGCGTCGAGGTCCCCAACCCCTCGGACGCGCCGCTCGCGGCCGTGGGCACCCCGTCGGTCGCGGAGGCGGCGGCGCTGGTGCGCGGGGGTGAACTCCTCGTGCCCAAGCGGAAGTCGGCGGCGGTGCCCGCGATGGCGACCTGCGCGGTGGTACGGCGTCCCGGGCGTGGACGGCTCGCGGTGGTCGGGCTCGGGCCCGGCGCCCGGGACCTGGTGACGCCGCGGGCGCGGGCGGAGCTGCGGCGGGCGTCGGTGCTGGTCGGGCTCGACCAGTACGTCGACCAGATCCGCGATCTGCTGCGGCCCGGCACCCGGGTGCTGGAGTCGGGGCTCGGCGCCGAGGAGGAGCGGGCCAGGACGGCTGTCGAACAGGCGCGGCGCGGGCACGCCGTCGCGCTGATCGGCAGCGGGGACGCCGGGGTGTACGCCATGGCGTCGCCGGCGCTGGCCGAGGCGTCCGACGACATCGACGTGGTCGGGGTGCCGGGCGTGACGGCCGCGCTGGCGGCCGGGGCGGTCCTGGGCGCGCCGCTCGGCCACGACCACGTGTCGATCAGCCTGTCCGACCTGCACACGCCGTGGGAGGTCATCGAGCGGCGGGTGCGAGCGGCGGCTGAGGCGGACCTCGTGGTGACGTTCTACAACCCGCGCAGCCGGGGCCGCGACTGGCAGCTGCCCAAGGCGCTGGCGATCCTCGCGGAGCACCGGGAGCCGACGACTCCGGTGGGTGTCGTGCGCAACGCGTCGCGCGCCGACGAGTCGAGCCGCCTGTGCACGCTCGCCGCCCTCGACCCGGCGACCGTCGACATGATGACGGTCGTGACGGTGGGCAACACCGCGACCCGGGAGATCGCCGGGCGCATGGTGACGCCGCGCGGCTACCGCTGGCAGGCGCGCGACACCGCGCCGGGCGCCGAGAAGACCGACTCGTCCGCGACAACCGACGTATCCGCTACATCCGAGGAGACCCTGTGACGACCCCGCCCGCCCTGCTCATCGCCGGACACGGCACCCGGGACGAGGCCGGAGCCGAGGCGTTCCGCGACTTCGTGCGCGAGCTGGGCCGACGCCATCCCGAGCTGCCCGTCGCGGGCGGCTTCATCGAGCTGTCCCCGCCGCCGCTGGGCGACGCGGTCGCCGAGCTGGTGGAGCGCGGTGTGCGCCGGTTCGCGGCGGTGCCGCTGATGCTGGTGTCCGCCGGGCACGCCAAGGGCGACATCCCGGCGGCCCTGTCCCGCGAGAAGGAGCGCCACCCCGGCATCACGTACACGTACGGGCGCCCGCTGGGCCCGCACCCCGCGCTGCTGCGGGTGCTGGAGCGGCGCCTGGCGGAGGCGGTCGATCCGTCCTGGGACCGGTCCGAGGTGACCGTGCTGCTGGTCGGGCGCGGTTCGACGGACCCGGACGCCAACGCCGAGGTGTTCAAGGCGGCGCGGCTGCTGTGGGAGGGACGCGGTTACGCGGGCGTGGAGACGGCGTTCGTGTCGCTGGCGGAGCCGGACGTGCCGGGCGGCCTGGAGCGGTGCGTGCGGCTGGGGGCGCGGCGGGTCGTGGTGCTGCCGTACTTCCTGTTCACCGGCATCCTCCCGGACCGGGTCCGGCAGCAGACCGAGGAGTGGGCCGCCGCGCACCCGCAGACCGAGGTGCGCTCGGCGGACGTGATCGGTCCCGAGCCGGAGCTGCTCGACCTGGTGTGGGAGCGGTACGAGGAGGCCGTCGAGGGCGACCTGCGGATGAACTGCGACAGCTGCGTGTACCGGATCGCGCTGCCGGGGTTCGAGGACAAGGTGGGGCTGCCGCAGCAGCCGCACTTCCACCCCGACGACGACGGCGACCACCACCACGGGCACCATCACGGGCATGGACACGCACACTCCCATGCACACTGAGGCCGACGGCCCCGACCTGCGCCATCACGGGGACGCCGAGGTGCGCGACGACGGTGCGGCGCTGGTGGACCTCGCGGTGAACGTCCGCGCGGACACTCCCCCGGCCTGGCTGCGCGAGCACGTCGCCGCCTCGCTCGGTTCGCTCGCCGCCTATCCGGACGGGCGGGCGGCGCGGGCGGCGGTGGCGGCGCGGCACGGGCTGCCGGTGGAGCGGGTGCTGCTGACGGCGGGGGCGGCGGAGGCGTTCGTGCTGCTGGCGCGGGCGCTGAAGGTGCGCCGGCCGGTCGTGGTGCACCCGCAGTTCACCGAGCCGGAGGCGGCGCTGCGGGACGCGGGGCACACGGTCGGCCGGGTGCTGCTGCGGGCGGCGGACGGCTTCCGCCTCGACCCCGCCGACGTCCCCGAGGACGCCGACCTGGTGGTGGTCGGCAACCCGACGAACCCGACCTCGGTGCTGCACCCGGCGGGCGTGCTCGCGTCGCTGGCACGGACCGGGCGGACGCTGGTGGTGGACGAGGCGTTCATGGACGCGGTGCCGGGCGAGCGTGAGGCGCTGGCCGGGCGGACGGACGTATCCGGGCTCGTCGTCCTGCGCAGCCTCACCAAGACGTGGGGGCTGGCGGGGCTGCGCATCGGGTACGTCCTCGCGGATCCGGAGACGGTCGGCGAGCTGGAGCGCGCCCAGCCGCTGTGGCCGGTGTCCACGCCCGCGTTGGCGGCGGCCGAGGCGTGCGTGGCGCCGCGCGCGCTGGCGGAGGCCGCCCACGCCGCCCACCGCATCGCCACCGACCGGGACCGTCTGGTCGCCGGGCTCGCGGAGTTCGCCGGTGCCGGGCTCCGGGTCGTCGCACCCGCCGAGGGTCCCTTCGTCCTGGTCGGCGTCCCGGACGCGGCCGCCGTACGGCACCGGCTGCGCGGCCTGGGGTACGCGGTCCGGCGCGGGGACACGTTCCCGGGGCTGGGCGGCCGGTGGCTGCGCCTGGCGGTACGGGACCGGGCGACGACGGAGGGCTTCCTGAGCGCGCTGGAACGCGCGCTGACGGCGACGGAACCGGCCTGAGGCACGCGGGGCGCCTGCGCAACGGGCTCCGGCCGGTTTCCGCCCCCCGTCGGGTCAGCCGTGCCCGCTCCGGGTCAGAAGCGGCGCCCCCGCCCGCCAGAACCGGGCCTCCCCCGGCCGCCCGCGACACACAGGACCGCCGCCCGGCTCCAGCCGGGACCACCGCCCCCGCCCGGATCCCCCACAGGCGCCGCGCACCCCGGCCCGAGACCCGCCCCGGCGGGTCCCCCACCGTCAGCCGCACCGCACCGCATCGCACCGGGCCGGCACCAGCGCGCCCCCGCCCGCCAGAACCGGGCCCCGGCACCCTCCGCGCCCCTCGGGGTCACCAGAACCGGAGCACCGTCCACCCCCGCACACGCACCCCGGCCAGAACCGGCCAGTGCCCCTCCCCCGGCCGGTCCCCCCGCCGTCAGCCGCGCCTGCGCCTGGCCAGGACCAGTGCCCCACCGCCCGCCAGGACCAGGGCCGCGGCTCCGGCCGCGACGTACGGCGTCGCGGAGCTGCCGCCGGTCTCGGCCAGGTCGGCCTCGGTGCGGGCGCCCTGGGCCTTCACGTCGGCCGCCGGTTCCGCGGCGGGGTCGGCCTCCTGCCCCTCGTGCTGCTCGGCCGGGGGCTGCTCGGCCTCGTTCGCGGGAGCGGCCGGGGACTCGCAGGTCGCCCTGGCCAGGGTGACGGTGCCGTCGACCTCGGCGACGTTCAGTTCGCCGGGGTTGACGGAGACCTTGAGTTCGAGCGCGGTGGCGGCGGCCGTGCGGGAGGTGGTCTCCGTCTTCGAGAGGTCGAGCCGCACCTCGCCGACGCCGGGCACCTTCACGTCCGTCGGACCGCCGGTGGTGAGGGTGACCTTCTTGCCGAGGACGGTCACCGGTCCCAGGAGGTTGGCGTCGGCGACCGGCTTCTTCCCGGCCTCGCAGGTCGCCGTGGAGGTGACCTCCTGGACCTCGATCACCGACAGCAGCGGCAGGCCGGGGACGTGGAGCCGGGCGCGGGCCAGCGTCGTGGAGCCCTCGCTCTTGTCGGCGGTGGCCGTCGCCCTCGCCTCGGCCACGTCGGCGCGCAGGACGCTGAACGGCTTTCCGCCGTCGACGCCGTCCAGCCGGGCGGTGAGCGCGGTCTGCTCGGCGCTCTCGGGTGCCTGCACCTCGTTGAGGGTGACCGCGAGCGGGACGTTCACGGTCTTGTTGAGCAGGGAGACGTCGAGCGCGGCGCGCAGCACGGTGGCGCTCGCGCGGCCGTGGTCGCCGGTCGCGTGGGCGGACCCCGCGCCGGCCAGGGTCGCGGGGCCCGCGGCCAGGGCCGTGGCCGCCGCGACGGTGGCGAGACGGCGTGCGGGCATGCGGAAGGTGTTGCCGTTCAAGGTGGTGGGACCCCCAGTGAGACATGCGTGCGGGGCACGCATGAGCGACGTGCTTGGGACCCGGACAGAATCTCCCCGCGTCCGCCCAACCGTCAGTGAACCGGAGGCACTTCACCCCTTCGTGGGGTTTTGGCGGATCTATTCGAATCTTCGTCGCATCTTCCGGCACGGGTGTTCCCCGGCGTCACTCCCGTCGGTCAACCGACGACCCGCCCGTTGAGCACGACCCGGCGCGGAGCGGTGAGCACGCGCACGTCCGCGCGCGGGTCCTGCTCGTACACCACCAGGTCCGCCGGCGCGCCCTCGTCCAGGCCGGGGCGGCCGAGCCAGCGCCGGGCGGCCCAGGTCGTCGCGGCGAGGGCCTCGACGGGCGAGATGCCCGCGGTGACCAGCTCGGCGACCTCGGCCCCGGCCAGCCCGTGGGCGAGGGCACCGCCCGCGTCGGTGCCGACGAAGACCGGGATGCCGGCGTCGTAGGCGTTGCGGACGGTGTCGTAGCGGCGTTCGTGGAGCCGGCGCATATGGGCCGACCAGCGCGGGAACCGGGACTCGCCGCCGTCGGCCAGCGCGGGGAAGGTGGCGATGTTGACCAGGGTGGGGACGATGGCGACGCCGTGCTCGGCGAAGAGCGGGATCGTGTCGTCGGTCAGTCCCGTGGCGTGCTCGACGCAGTCGATCCCGGCCTCGACCAGGTCGCGCAGGGAGTCCTCGGCGAAGCAGTGCGCGGTGACGCGGGCGCCCAGGCGGTGCGCCTCCGCGATGGCCGCCTCGACGGCGCCGCGCGGCCAGCAGGCCGACAGGTCGCCGAGGTCGCGGTCGATCCAGTCGCCGACCAGCTTCACCCAGCCGTCACCGCGCCGGGCCTCCTGGGCGACGTAGGCGACCAGGTCCTCGGGCTCGACCTCCCAGGCGTAGTTGCGGATGTAGCGGCGGGTGCGGGCGATGTGCCGGCCGGCCCGGATGACCTTCGGAAGGTCCTCGCGGTCGTCGATCCAGCGGGTGTCGGAGGGCGAGCCCGCGTCGCGGATGAGGAGGGTGCCCGCCTCGCGGTCGGTCAGCGCGTGCTTCTCGGCGACGTCCGCAGGGACGGCGCCGTGCTGGTCGAGGCCGACGTGGCAGTGCGCGTCGACCAGGCCGGGCAGTGCCCATCCCTCGACGGTGCGGACGTCGGCGGCGCCCGTGGGGCGGTCGTACGAGATCCGGCCGTCGATCACCCACACCTCGTCCCGGACCTCCTCCGGTCCGACGAGCACCCGACCCTTCACGTGCAGCACCGCGCGATCCCTCATGCCCCGCACCCTAAACGGTGCCCGCACACCCGTCCGGGGCCGGTCACCCGCCCCCGCCGCGCGCTGCCGCGCGGGCGCGCGGCTCGCTCGCGCACCTGGCCCCGACGGCGCCCGCGACGGCGGTCAGGGCCAGGGCGGCGGTGGCGGGGTTGACGTAGCCGGGGACGTCGTCGCTGGTGTACTCGCCGCCGTCGGTGGTCTCGCAGACGAAACCCAGCGGCAGGAAGGAGACCGACTGGTCGATGACGTGGAGGGCGCGCTCCTCGTTCCCGGGTGTGCGGCAGGGCGGCGCCGGCGCGGAGCCCGCACCGCCGTCGGACTCCATGACGGCGCCGGTCACGTGCAGCAGCCCCCAGGCGTACACCGCGACGGCGGCGGCGCCGGCGAAGGCGGCGAGGGCGCGCAGAGCCGGTCCGGCACCCGTTCCCCGGGCACGGCGGGCCGCGAGGACGCTCGCGCCGTGGCCGGTCAGGCCGACGGCGGACACCACGGCGACCAGGACGACCAGCAGGAGTACGAGGAACACGGGGCCAGTTCATCAGACGGTGATCGCTTCGGCTGTGACGGAAGCCACGATTCCGGGCGTGGGGGTGTCGCAACGGATGCACTCCGGCGCGAGTGCCGGCGGACGCCATGGTTACTCTCGACTCCGTACGCCGCGTACCCGCGCCGCACACCCGCCGTCACCGAAGAGAGCACCGCCGTGACCCATCCCCTCCTGGACCTCCCCCCGCTGAGCGCCGGACGTTTCGCCGCGATCGAGGACCGGGTCGCGCGCCTGCTCGGTACCGGCCAGGACGTGGTGGTCATGCAGGGCGAGGCGCTGCTGCCGCTGGAGGGCGCCATCCGCGCCGCGGCGGGGCCCGGCACCGTCGCACTGAACGTCGTCACGGGACCGTACGGGCAGACCTTCGGGGACTGGCTGCGGGACTGCGGCGCGCGGGTGCACGACCTCGCCGTGCCGTTCCACACGGCCGTCTCCGCCGAGCAGATCGGCCAGGCCCTCGCCGAGCACCCGGAGATCGACTTCGTGTCCCTCGTGCACGCCGAGGCGGCGACCGGCAACACCAACCCGGTCGCGGAGATCGGCGAGGTGGTCCGGGCACACGGCGCGCTCTTCTACCTGGACGCCGTGGCCTCGGTGGGCGCGGAGCCGGTGCTGCCGGACGCGTGGGGCGTGGACCTGTGCGTGATCGGCGCGCAGAAGGCGATGGGCGGCCCGGCCGGGGTCTCGGCGGTGTCGGTGAGCGAGCGGGCCTGGGCGCGGATGGCGGCGAATCCGAACGCCCCGCGGCGGTCGTACCTGTCGCTCCTCGACTGGAAGGAGCGCTGGATCGACGGCGGGCGCAAGGCGCTGCTGCACGCGCCGGCGCAGTTGGAGATGCTCGCGCTGGAGGCCTGCGTCGAGCGCGTCGAGGCGGAGGGCCCCGCCGCGGTGATGGCGCGGCACGCGTCCGCGGCGGCGGCCGCCCGGGCCGGCGCGCTCGCGCTGGGCGGCCTGGAGCCGTACGTGTACGAGGCCAGGGACGCCGCGCCGGTCGCGACGACGCTGCGCACGCCGTCGGACGTCGATGCGTCCGCGCTGGTGGCCCGGGCCCTGGAGTCCGACCCGGCGCTGCCGCTGGCGGCGGGCGGCGGCGCGTTGGCGGGCGAGATGATCCGGGTCAACCACTACGGTCCGGACGCGACGCGCGGGGCCGTGCGGGACTGCCTGGCGGCACTGGGTGCCGCGCTGGTGGAGCGGGGTGTGAAGGCCGACCCGGAGGCCGCCCGGCGGGCCGCCGAGGAGGCGTGGGAGCGCCCGTCCGGCGCCGCCCTTTCGGAAGGGTGAATTCGAGGGAATTCCCGATACTCGCACAAGCAGAATTAAGGAATTCCACTCAGCGCAGCTTCCCGTATTCTTCTGCCCGCTTTCTCTGGACCTAAACACAAAGATTTCACGACAGCCGATCTTCACATTTCGGACACGTCTCGCACGGGTTACGCGATTGTGACCCGATCCACATGCTGCCCGTTTTGCGGCTTACGACCCTGCCAAATCGCCCCAAACTGCCGCCTCCTCGCGCGGCAGCACGCGCCCGCGTGATAACACACGAGGCGCCCATTCGTAACCCCGTCCGGCGATGCAATTTCGAATTTCGCTGGGTAAATTCAATTTGCATGACTGCCGCCCAAGCAGACCTGCAAATCGATCGTCCGAGAGTGGCCGACGGCGCCGCCCTGTGGCGGATAGCGAGGGATTCCAAGGTCCTCGACCTCAACTCCTCCTACAGCTATCTGCTCTGGTGCCGGGACTTCGCCGCCACGTCGGCCGTCGCCCGCGACGAGCACGGTGAGCCGGTCGGCTTCGTCACCGGATACGTACGACCGGACCGCCCGGACACCCTGCTCGTGTGGCAGGTGGCGGTGGACGAGGCGTACCGCGGGCGCCGGCTCGCCGCGTCCCTGCTCGACGGGCTGGCCGCGCGGACCGTCGCGGAACACGGGCTGACCACCCTGGAGACCACCATCTCCCCCGACAACACCGCCTCCCAGCGGCTGTTCACCTCCTTCGCCGAGCGCCGCGGCGCCCGGCTCGAGCGCGAGGTGCTGTTCGGCACGGAGCTGTTCCCCGACGGACCGCACGAGCCCGAGGTCCTGTACCGCATAGGCCCGCTGTCCGCCGCCGGCTGACCGACCGGCCCGCCCGGGCGGCGCGGCACCCCGTGCCAGTCCGGCCTCACAGACTTCCCGGCGGACCGCACCGGTCCCCGGACCGTACGACCTTCCTCTCCCACCCTCACCCCACGAGGAGCGATTCGTCGTGACCATCACCCAGCCCGACCTCAGCGTCTTCGAGACCGTCGAGTCCGAGGTGCGCAGCTACTGCCGCGGCTGGCCCACCGTCTTCGACCGTGCGGTCGGCAGCCGCATGTACGACGAGGACGGCCACGAGTACCTCGACTTCTTCGCCGGAGCGGGCTCGCTCAACTACGGGCACAACAACGCCGTCCTGAAACGCGCGCTGATCGACTACCTGGAGCGGGACGGCGTCACGCACGGGCTCGACATGTCGACGACCGCCAAGCGCCGCTTCCTGGAGACGTTCCAGAACACCATCCTGCGGCCCCGCGACCTGCCCTACAAGGTCATGTTCCCGGGCCCGACGGGCACCAACGCCGTCGAGTCGGCCCTCAAGCTGGCGCGCAAGGTGAAGGGGCGCGAGTCGATCGTGTCCTTCACCAACGCCTTCCACGGCATGTCGCTGGGCTCCCTCGCGGTGACCGGCAACGCCTTCAAGCGGGCCGGCGCCGGCATCCCGCTGGTGCACGGCACGCCCATGCCGTTCGACAACTACTTCGACGGCACCGTCGAGGACTTCATCTGGTTCGAGCGGCTGCTGGAGGACCAGGGATCCGGCCTCAACAAGCCGGCCGCCGTCATCGTCGAGACGGTGCAGGGCGAGGGCGGCATCAACGTCGCCCGGGCCGAGTGGCTGCGCGCCCTGGCCGACCTGTGCGAGCGCCAGGACATGCTGCTCATCGTCGACGACATCCAGATGGGCTGCGGCCGTACCGGCGCCTTCTTCTCCTTCGAGGAGGCGGGCATCACGCCGGACATCGTCACCGTCTCCAAGTCCATCAGCGGCTACGGCATGCCGATGGCGCTGACCCTGTTCAAGCCGGAGCTGGACGTCTGGGAGCCGGGCGAGCACAACGGCACCTTCCGCGGCAACAACCCGGCCTTCGTCACGGCGACCGCCACGCTGGAGGCGTACTGGGCCGACGGGTCGGCGATGGAGAAGCAGACCCGCAAGCGCGGCGAGCAGGTCGAGCAGCACATGATCGCCATCACCGAGGAGAACCTCGCCGACGTCAAGGAGTACCGCGGCCGCGGCCTGGTCTGGGGCCTGGAGTTCCACGACAAGGGCCGCGCGGGCCGGGTCGCGAAGCGCGCCTTCGAGCTGGGGCTGCTCATCGAGACCTCCGGCCCCGAGAGCGAGGTCGTCAAGCTGCTGCCGGCGCTCACCATCACGCCCGACGAGCTGGACGAGGGCATGAAGACCCTGGCCAGGGCCGTGCGCGAGACCGCGTGACGGTCTGACGGCCCGGCCGTCGGGCACCACCACCACGAACTCCCGGCGTCTTCGGCCCGCGCGGCCGGGGACGCCGGGGCCCCTTGCACACCCTTCACCTAGGAGGCATCGCAAAACCGTGATCGTCCGTTCGTTCAAGGAGTTCGAAGGCACCGACCGGCACGTGAAGAGCGCGTCCGGCACCTGGGAAAGCACCCGGATCGTCCTCGCCAAGGAGAAGGTCGGCTTCTCCGTGCACGAGACGATCCTGTACGCGGGTACGGAGACGTCGATGTGGTACGCCAACCACATCGAGGCCGTCGTCTGCACCAAGGGCGACGCCGAGTTGACCGACCGCGAGACGGGGAAGACGTACCACATCACGCCGGGCACGATGTATCTCCTCGACGGCCACGAGCGGCACACGCTCAAGGTCAAGGAGGACTTCCACTGCATCTGTGTCTTCAACCCGCCCGTCACCGGACGGGAGGATCACGACGAGAACGGCGTCTACCCGCTGCTCACCGAGGAGGTGTGAGTCACCGTGACCACCACGACCACGAACGTCACTGATCTCTATCCCACCCGCGGCGCCACCGAGGTGGCGACTCCCCGGCAGGACCCGGTGGTCTGGGGCTCCCCGGACACGCCCGGCCCCGTGTCGGCCGGTGACCTCCAGGCGCTGGACCGCGACGGCTTCCTCGCGATCGACCAGCTGATCGCGCCGGACGAGGTCGGCGAGTACCAGCGTGAGCTGGAGCGCCTCACCACCGACCCGGCCATCCGCGCGGACGAGCGCTCGATCGTCGAGCCGCAGTCCAAGGAGATCCGGTCGGTCTTCGAGGTGCACAAGATCAGTGAGGTCTTCGCCAAGCTGGTGCGCGACGAGCGCGTGGTCGGGCGGGCGCGGCAGATCCTCGGCTCGGACGTCTACGTCCACCAGTCGCGGATCAACGTCAAGCCGGGTTTCGGGGCCAGCGGCTTCTACTGGCACTCGGACTTCGAGACCTGGCACGCCGAGGACGGCCTGCCCAACATGCGCACGATCTCGGTCTCGATCGCGCTCACGGAGAACTACGACACCAACGGCGGTCTGATGATCATGCCGGGGTCGCACAAGACGTTCCTCGGGTGCGCGGGGGCCACGCCGAAGGACAACTACAAGAAGTCCCTTCAGATGCAGGACGCGGGGACGCCGTCCGACGAGGGCCTGACGAAGATGGCCTCGGAGTACGGCATCAAGCTGTTCACCGGCAAGGCCGGTTCGGCGACCTGGTTCGACTGCAACTGCATGCACGGGTCGGGCGACAACATCACGCCGTTCCCGCGCAGCAACGTGTTCATCGTGTTCAACAGCGTGGAGAACACGGCCGTGGAGCCGTTCGCGGCACCGATCCGGCGGCCGGAGTTCATCGGGGCACGGGACTTCACGCCGGTGAAGTGACCCGCATCTGATCTCGGGCAGGGGCCTTTTCGTGTGGGACGGGAGGCCCCTGCCCGATATTTCTTCCCGGACCTGCCGGGTCAGCCCGCCAGCACGTCGAGCAGCCGGTCCACGTCGGCCGCGGTGTTGTACACGTGGAAGGCGGCCCGCAGATTGCCCGCCCGGTCCGACACCTGGACGCCCGCCTCGCCCAGTTCGCCCTGCCGGTGTCCGAGTCCCGGCACGGAGACGATCGCGGAGCCCGGCGCGACCACCGGCTCGTGGCCCAGCGAGCGCACTCCCTGGCGGAACCGGTCGGCGAGAGCGGTGTCGTGGGCGTGCACGGCGTCGACGCCCAGTTCCTCCATCAGGGCCAGCGAGTGCCGGGCCCCGGTGTAGGAGAAGAGCGCGGGGGACTCGTCGAACCGCCGGGCGGAGTGCGCGAGTTCCTCGACGGGGCCGTAGCAACTGTCCCAGGGGTGCTCACCGGTCGCCCACCCGGCGAACAGCGGCGTCAGCCCGGCCGCCGCTCCCAGGTCCTGCGGGACCACGAGGAAGGCGACGCCGCGCGGGCAGAGCACCCACTTGTAGCCGACGGCGGTCACGAAGTCGAAGTCGTCCGCGGCCGTCGGCAGCCAGCCGTTCGCCTGGGAGGCGTCGATCAGCGTCCGCGCCCCGTGCGCCCGGGCGGCGTCCCGCAGCCCGGCGAGGTCGGCGATCCGCCCGTCGGCGGACTGCACGGAGCTGACCGCCACGAGCGCGGTGTCCGGCCCCACCGACTCGGCCAGCCGTTCCAGCGGCACGCTGCGCACCTTCAGGTCGCCGCGCGTGTACAGCGGGTTCACCAGGGAGCTGAAGTCGGCCTCAGCGGTGAGGACTTCGGCGCCCGGGGGCAGCGACGCGGCGACGAGCCCGCTGAACGTGGCGACGGACGCGCCGGTCGCGACCCGGGTGGCGGGCACCCCCACGAGGCGGGCGTACGCGGCCCGGGACGCCTCGACGTCGGCGAACATGTCGAGCGGCTGCCCTTCGGCGGCTGCGGCCGCCGCGTCGTGCATGGCCACGAGGGTCCGGGCGGGCAGCAGGCCGGTGCTGGCGGTGTTCAGGTACGTGGTCTTCGGGGCGAACTCGGTACGGACGAGATTCTCGAAGCTCTCCATGGCACCACTGTGCGGCCCCGTGACCTCCCCGTCCATTGCGTATTTCTACGCGGTACCCCCAAGGGACGCTTATGCCTCCGTCCCGACCTGCCGCTTCAGTTGCCGGGGACCGCGCATCCGTCCGGACCGCAGACCTGTGCGTCCCCGTCCTCCACCAGCTTCAGCGGTGTGCGCTCGCCCCACGCCTGGGTCAGCGCCCGGGTGAAGACCTCGGCGGGCTGGGCGCCCGAGACGCCGTAGGCGCGGTCGAGCACGAAGAACGGCACTCCGGTGGCCCCGAGCTGGGCGGCCTCCTGCTCGTCGGCGCGCACCGCGTCGGCGTAGGCGTCGGGGTCGGCGAGCACCGCCCGGACCTCCTCGGCGTCGAGCCCGGCACCGACGGCCAGCTCCACGAGCCGCGCGTCGTCGTTGAACACGGAGCGCTCGTCGGCGAAGTTGCCCCGGTAGAACGCGTCCAGCAGGGCCTCGTGCCGCTCCCGCTCCTTGGCCAGGTGCAGCAGGCGGTGCAGGTCGAAGGTGCTGCCGTGGTCGCGGTCCCGGGTGCGGTAGTCCAGGCCCTCGGCGGCGGCCTGCGCGCCGAGGTTGTCCTCACCGGCCTGCGCCTGCGCCTGGCTCATGCCGTACTTGGCGGTGAGCATCGTCAGCACCGGCTGCACGTCGCCCTTGGCCCGCCCGGGGTCCAGCTCGAAGGAACGGTGGACCACCTCGACCCCGTCCCGGTGCGGGAAGGCCGCGAGCGCCTTCTCGAAGCGGGCCTTGCCCACGTAGCACCAGGGGCAGGCGATGTCGCTCCAGATCTCGACGCGCATGTCTCGGCTCTTCTCCAGGTCGTACGGCGGCGGAGGCCCTCTCCGCCCCGAACGTGAACGTTCAAGCAGCAGGTCTCATTCCCGCCCCGCGCTCAGCTGCCGTCCCGCAGGTCCGCCGGCCAGACCGGCCGGAACTCCAGGTGGTCGTACGTCACCGTGCAGCCCTCCCCCGTCGGCGCCTGCGCCAGGAACCCGACCAGGGCCGCGCCGGTCTCCCGCTCGTCACCCAGCGTGAAGAGCCGTACGAAGGTCCAGCGCTTCCCGTCGAGCGAGGCGTGGAAGGCGAAGGCCCGTCCGCTCCGGCTGACCCGGAACCAGACGGAGTCCCCCTCCACGGTGAAGGAGTTGCAGTCGTCGGAGTGCCCTCGGGTGACCACCGTGCAGACGGTGGGCACGTCGGGCGAGTACTCCAGACAGAGCTTGGCCCACGCCTGCTCCCCCACGTGCACGTAGAGCACCCCGGCGTCGAAGGCACCCCGGAACCCGACACGGACGCGGGCGATCAGCTGGAAGTCCCCATCCGGCGCCCCCAGCAACCGCGGCGCGTCGGACACGGACTCCAGCGACTCCCCGACAGGCGGCACGAACCGATCCTGCCGGGCCCCGGCGACGCCGGTGAGCACACCGTCGGCGTAGGACCAGTGCCCGTCGGGACCGTACGGGCGGAGGGGAAACGGCAGTTCGGGAAGCTGAAGAGTCATGCACTGATCATCGCAGGCCCAGTGAACGCTTTTAAGGGGCGCGGGGAACTGCGCGACCAGCCACGACGGCGCCGCACCCGCAGAACAACCCGCACCCCTACGGCGCAACCGCGGAGCGCTATCGCTCAAGCACCCCGTTGAACCGCCGAGGCAGCCCCAGCGGATTGTCGTCCCGCAACTCCACCGGCAGCAACGCCTCAGGCACCCCCTGATAAGCCACCGGCCGCAGCCACCGCTCGATGGCCGTACCCCCCACCGACGTGGACGTCGAAGTGGTCGCCGGGTACGGCCCCCCGTGCTGCTGGGCCGCCGCCACGGCAACACCCGTGGGCCAGCCGTTGACCAGCACCCGCCCCGCCAACGGCGTCACCTCCGCGAGAAGAGCCGCCCCGGCACCCTCTCCCGCCACTTCCTCGGCAGAGAGCTGCACGGTCGCCGTCAGGTTCCCCGGCAGACGCGACAGCACCCCCCGCACCTCCCCCTCGTCCTCGTAGCGGGCCACCACGGTGACCGGCCCGAAGCACTCCTCCAGGAGCAGGTCGTGCTCGCCCTCCGCCGCCAGCCGCGCCGCCGGCACCGTGAGGAACCCGGCGCTGACGGTGTGCTCGCCGCCCGAGCCCGGCGTCACCGGGGAGTCCACGTCGGGCAGCGCGGCGCGCTCGGCGACGCCCGCGACGAAGTTGTCCCGCATGCGGTGGTCGAGGAGCACACCGGCGTCGGTGGCACTGACCGCGTCGGTGAGCGACTTGACCAGCCCGTCACCGGCGTCGCCCGCCGGTACGAGCACCAGGCCGGGCTTGACGCAGAACTGGCCGACGCCCAGCGTCATAGAACCGGCCAGGCCCGCGCCGATCGCCTCGGACCGCTCCACGGCCGCCGCCTCCGTGACGACGACCGGGTTCAGCGAGCCCAGCTCGCCGTGGAAGGGGATCGGCACCGGACGCGCCGCCGCCGCGTCGAAGAGCGCGCGACCGCCTCGGACCGAACCCGTGAAGCCCGCCGCGGCGACCAGCGGGTGCTTGATCAGCTCGACGCCCGCCTCGAAGCCGTGGACCAGGCCGAGGACGCCGTCGGGGATGCCGTGCGTGGCCGCGGCCCGGCGCAGCACCTTGGCGACCAGCTCGGACAGGGCCGGGTGGTCGGGGTGCGCCTTGACGACGACCGGGCAGCCGGCCGCGAGGGCGCTCGCGGTGTCGCCGCCGGGGACGGAGAAGGCGAAGGGGAAGTTGGAGGCCGAGTAGACGGCGACGACGCCGAGCGGCACCTTGTAGCGGCGCAGGTCGGGGATGGGCGGGGTGGCGGTGTCGTCGGGGTGGTTGACGACCACGCCGAGGAACTCGCCCTCGTCGACGATGTCGGCGAAGGCCCGCAGCTGGTAGCAGGTGCGGGCGAGTTCGCCGGTGAGCCGGACCGGGCCGAGCGCGGTCTCCGCGTCGGCCACCTCGACGAGGGTGCTCTCGGCCGCCTTCAGCTCGTCGGCGGCGCTCCGCAGGAAGGCCGCACGGACCGTGCGGTCGGCGAGGGCCTCCCGGGCGGCGTGCGCCGCCCGGACGGCGGCGTCCACCTCCTGGGCCGTGGCCTCCACGGCGACCTGTTCACGCTGCTTCCCGGTACGGGGGTCGACACTCCAGACTGGTGCTGCTGCCACCGCGGGTCCCTCCACGTGCTCTGCACAGAAGTTGTTCGATATACTGAACGCTGTCTCTACTGATGAATATGCTGTTCGAGACTATATCTTCAGCTTCTCGTCGAACGAAGGGGTCAAGGGCGATGTCGGCTGTCGAGACGGGGGGCGGAGCGCAGGTCAAGTCCGCGGTGCGGACGGTTGAGCTGCTCGAGTACTTCGCCGGGCGCCCCGGTATGCACTCCCTCGCGTCGGTCCAGGAGGCCGTCGGTTACCCCAAGTCCAGCCTCTACATGCTGCTGCGCACGCTGGTGGAGCTGGGCTGGGTGGAGACGGACGCCACGGGCACGCGGTACGGCATCGGCGTACGGGCGCTGCTGGTCGGCACCTCGTACATCGACGGCGACGAGGTGGTCGCGGCGGCCCGGCCGACGCTGGACCGGCTCTCCGACGACACGACGGAGACCATCCACCTCGCACGCCTGGACGGCACGAACGTGGTGTACCTGGCCACCCGCCAGTCCCAGCACTACCTGCGGCCGTTCACCCGGGTCGGCCGCCGGCTGCCCGCGCACTCGACCTCGCTGGGCAAGGCGCTGCTGAGCACGTACACCGACGAGCAGGTGCGCAAGATGCTCCCGGAGACCCTCCCGGCGCTGACCGAGCACACCATCACGGACCGGGAGAAGCTCATCGAGGAGCTGCGCCTGGTGCGGGAGCAGGGCTTCGCCGTGGACCGCGAGGAGAACACACTGGGGCTGCGCTGCTTCGGCGTGGCGGTCCCCTACCGCACCCCCGCGCGGGACGCGATCAGCTGCTCGGTGCCGGTGGCGCGGCTGACGCCCGCGCACGAACAGATGGTGAAGGACGCTCTGTTCGACGCGCGGGACCGGCTGACACTGGCCACGCGTAGGCTCTGACCCATGCACATCGCACTGCGCGAGGTACACGACAGCGATCTGCCCGTCTTCTTCCGGCAGATGAACGATCCGGAGGCCCTGCGCATGGCGGCCTTCACCCCGAAGGACCCCGCCGACTGGGACGCGTTCACGGCCCACTGGACGAAGATCCGGGCCTCCCGCGACGTCGTGCGCACCATCCTCGGCGACGGTGACGTCGTCGGCAGCACGGCGGTGTACGGGGAGCCGGGCGAGCGCGAGGTGACGTACTGGGTGGACCGGGCGTACTGGGGCCGGGGCGTGGCGACGGCCGCGCTGCGGGCCCTGCTCGCCGAGGTCCGGGACCGCCCGCTGTACGCGCGGGCGGCGGCCGACAACACGGGCTCGCGGCGCGTGCTGGAGAAGTGCGGCTTCGTGACCAGCGCGCGGGCGCGGGGGTTCGCGGCCGCCCGGGGCACGGAGATCGACGAGGTCGTCCTGCACCTCGCGGAGTGAGCCACCGGCCGCACCGGTAATCCACCGGGCCGGTGCGCCTCCGCCGCGCGGCGGAGGCGGATCGTCGGTGCGCAGGACGTGCCGGGGGCGTGCGGGCGGGAGCGTGGACGCATGACGCCGACGCCCGCCTCCGCCTCCGCCCCGCCCGCCTCGGCTCCGCCCACGGGTCCCACCCGGCCCCGGCGGCTGCTGCGGGCGGTCGCCGTCGTGGCCTGTCTGCCCTACCTCGCGCTCAAGGCCGCCTGGATCGGCGGCAGCCGGGCCGGTATCCCGGAGGGCAGCGCGCTGCTCGACCACCGGACGGCCCTGATCGTCGGCAACGGCGTCTCCGTCCTGCTGGACAGCTGCGTGATCGTGCTCGCGCTGGTGCTGACCCGGCCCTGGGGGCGCCGGGTGCCCGCCTGGTCGCTGGCGTTCCCGGTGTGGGTCGCCACCGGGCTGCTCGCGCCGATCATGGCGGGGTACCCGCTGCAACTCCTCGCGCGGGCGGTCACCGGCCCGGTCGCCACGTCCGCCGACCCCCGGCGGGAGCCCTTCCTGCACGAGTGGGTGTTCGGGGTCGTGTACGGCGGGTTCATCGTGCAGGGCCTCGCCCTGGGAGCCCTGTTCGTGCTCTACGCCCGGGACCGCTGGGGGTGGTTGTGGCGCGGTCGGACGCGGGACCTGCCGGCCGCCGTCACCGGTGGGATGCCGCGGGCCGCGACCGCCGTGGCCGCCGTGCTCGCGCTGTTCCCGCTCGTGGTCCGGCTGCTGTGGGCCTGCGGCTCCACCGCCGGGCTCGGCGCGGACCGGGCGGCGGACCGCACGAGTGACTTCTACGTGCTCGAGGGCCTCTACGTCGGCTTCCTCGTCCTGGCCGTCGCCGCCGGCGCGGTGCTCGCCTTCCGCCGGGCCCGCGACCTGCCGGTCGCCGTGCCGCTCGCCACGGCCTGGGTCTGCTCCGGTGCGGTGGCCTGCTGGGGCGGCTGGATGCTGCTCGCCTCCCTGATCGGTCCGGGCGAACCCGCCGACCGCCCGACACGGTTGATGATCGTCACCTACGCTGCCCAGATGACCGTCGGCCTCCTCCTCGCCGCCTCGGGCGCGCGCTTCCTCGCGGGGCGGTCGGCCGCCGACCGCGTCCGGCCGTGACCGCACTCGCCCGGCTGCTGTTCGGCCGGCGGGCGCGCCTGAGGTGGATCCACCTGATCCTCGGCGGCGCGCTCGCCATGCCGTACGTCCTCGTCGGCTCGGTCGTCGTCGGCCCGGTCGCCGGGGGTGCGAACGTCTTCGGTTCACTCCGCCTCCAACTCGCCGCGTTCGCCGTCGGGTTGCCGCTCGCCGCCGTCACCTCGCTGTTCCCGCTGACCCGCCCCCTGGAGTCGGGAGTGGTGCGGTGGCTGTGCGGTGTGGAGGCCGACCGGCTCGCGTACGGGCCCGCCCGGACCAGGGGCGAGAAGGGGCGCACGGCGGCCTGGTTCACGCTGCACCTGGGGGCCGGCGGGATCGTGGCGGGGATGTCGCTGGCGGTGCCGCCGTTCGCGGGCACGCTGATCGTCCTGCCCTTCGTGCCGGCGCTGCGCGAGGGGCGGCTGGGGCTGCCCGGCTTCTTCCACCACGCCTGGGCGCTCGTCCTCTCGCCGCTCGCGGGCGTCGCCATGCTGGTCGCGCTGGCCGGATGCGCCGCCGCCTGCGGCACGCTGCTGGCCCGCTGGGCGCCGGACCTGCTCGGCCCGTCCGCGGCGGACCGGGTGGCGGCGGCCGAGGCACGCGCCGCCGACCTCGCCGTCCGCAACCGGCTCGCGCGCGAACTGCACGACTCCGTCGGCCACGCGCTGAGCGCGGTCACCCTCCAGGCGAGCGCCGCCCGCCGGGTCCTGGACACCGACCCGGAGTTCGTCCGCGAGGCGCTCGCCGCGATCGAGGACACCACCCGTCGCACGGTCGGCGAACTCGACGCCGTACTGGGCGTCCTGCGCGACGGCGACGCACCCGGTGACCCCTGGGACACCGCGCCCGCGCCGACGCTCGCCACCGACCTCGACGGCCTGCTGCGCCGCACCCGCGCGGGCGGACTGCGCGTGGACGCCGCCGTCGCCGCCGTCGCCACCGACCCGCGGGCGCTGCCGCCGCCCGTCTCCCGCGAGGCCTACCGCATCGTGCAGGAGGGGCTGAGCAACGCGCTCAGGCACGCGGGTGGGGAGGCCGCCGTGACGCTCCGCGTCGAGGTGCTGGACCGGCACCTGCGGATCACCGTCGAGAATCCCGTCGGCTCCGTCCCAGCCCCGCGCCCCGGCGGCGGCCACGGCCTGCGCGGCATCGCCGACCGGGCCCGGCTGCTGGGCGGAGCGGCAGAGGCGGGCCCCGCTGGTCCGGTGTGGCGACTGCACGTCCGACTGCCGTTGAAGGGAACCGCGTGACCCAGCCGCCGATCCGGATCGTCCTCGCCGACGACGAGCGCATGGTCCGTACCGCCCTGCGCGCCATCCTCGCCGCCGAACCGGATCTGGAGGTCGTCGGTGAGGCCGCCACCGGTGCCGAGGCCGTCTCCGTCGTGCGGGAGGTCCGGCCCGACGTGGTCCTGATGGACGTCCGCATGCCCGGGGTCGACGGCATCCGCGCCACCGAGCAGATCCTCGCCACGCTCGCCGAACCGCCCCGCGTCGTCGTCGTGACCACCTTCGAGAACGACTCCTACGTCTACGACGCCCTGCGCGCCGGTGCCGCCGGTTTCCTGCTCAAGCGCGCCGACGCCGACACCCTCGTCCGGGCGGTGCGGCTGGTGGCGCACAGCGACACGCTGCTGTTCCCGTCGGCGGTGCGCACGCTGGCGGCCGAGCACGCGCGCGCGAATCCCGCCCCGCCGGCGTGGGTGGCGCGGCTCACCGAACGCGAGGGCGAGGTGCTGCGCCTGATGGCGACCGGGCTGACCAACGCGGAGATCGCCGGGCGGCTGGGGGTGGGCCCGGCCACGGCGAAGACCCATGTGGCGGCGGTGCTGGCGAAGACCGGCGCCCGGGATCGCACCCAGGCGGTGATCCGGGCCTACGAGGCGGGCTTCATGAACGGGCGATGAGACGGGATGAGAAAGATGAGAAATCGGGGCACACGGGAACGACCGCCGCCCGCCCGTTCGTCCTGTCAGCGGGATGAACGGGATGAACAAGACGATCAGGCGCGCCTCGGTCTTCACGCTGCTCCTGGTGTTCGCTCTGCTGGTCAGGGCGACCTGGGTGCAGTTCTACGAGGGACAGGCACTCGCCGACGGCAAGGACAACCGACGGAACGCGATCGAGACGTACGCGGAGCCGCTCGGGAACATCATCGTGGGCGGCCGGTCGGTCACCGGCTCGGCGCCGACGGAGGGCGGCGACCTCGCGTACAAACGCACGTACGAGAACGGGAAGCTGTACGCGGCGGTGACGGGCTACGCCTCGCAGGCGTACGCGCCGACCCAGCTGGAGGGCATCTACCAGGACGTGCTCAACGGCACCGATCCGCGGCTGAAGACGGTGACGGACACCGTCACCGGCACCCGGGCGGAGCCGGGCAACGTGGTGACGACGATCGACCCGGCCGTGCAGAAGGCCGGGTTCGAGGCGCTGGGCGACAAGAAGGGCGCCGCCGTCGCGATCGACCCGAAGACGGGCCGGATCCTGTCGGTCGTGTCGACCCCCTCCTACGACCCGACGTCGCTGACCGACGCCAACACCGCCGGTGAGGCCTGGGAGAAGCTCACCGCCGACCCGGACAAGCCGCTGACCAACCGGGCGCTGCGCCAGCCGCTGCCGCCGGGCTCGACGTTCAAGCTGGTCGTGGCGGCCGCCGCACTGGAGAACGGGCTGTACGACTCGGTGGACGAGAAGACCGACAGCCCCGATCCGTACACGCTCCCGGGCACCACCACGGACCTGACCAACGAGAATCCGAACGCGCCCTGCGAGAACGCCACGATCCGCACCGCGCTGCAGTACTCGTGCAACAACGTCTTCGCGAAGATGGCCGTCGACCTCGGCCAGGACGAGCTGCGCGCCATGGCCGAGAAGTTCGGCTTCAACGACGAGTCGCAGGACGTGCCGGTACGGGCGTACACCAGCGTCTACCCGAAGGACATGAACCGGTCGTCGACGGCCCTGACGGGTATCGGCCAGTTCGACGTGACGGCGACCCCGCTCCAGATGGCGATGGTCTCCGCGGCCCTCGCGGGCGGCGGCGAGCTGGTCTCCCCGCACATGGTGTCGCAGGTCACCGACAGCGGCGGCGACGTCCTGGAGGACCACACCGACCCGGACTCGAAGCGGATCGTCAGCTCGAACACGGCCGAGCAGTTGCAGTCGGCCATGGAGACCGTCGTCGAGGACGGCACGGGCTCGAACGCGCAGATCTCCGGGGCGACGGTGGGCGGCAAGACGGGCACGGCCCAGCACGGCGAGAACAACAGCAAGACGCCGTACGCCTGGTTCACCTCCTACGCCAAGTCCGACTCGTCGGACAAGGAGGTCGCGGTGGCGGTCATCGTCGAGCAGTCCGACGCGGCCCGCAGCGAGGTCAGCGGCAACGGCCTGGCGGCCCCGGTGGCCAAGGCGATGATGGAGGCGGCGCTCAAGGGCTGACTTTGCGGGGGTCGTTCGGGTTCGGTCTGCCGTACGGTGTTCGGCACCCGGGAAGCCGCTGCGAGGAGAGTCCGCCGTGGGGACAGTCGTCGACGACGCCGCCTCCGCGGAGTTCCACGCCTTCTTCGAGCGTCACTACGCCGAACTCTCCCGGCTCGCCCAGCTGCTGACGGGCGAGCCGGACGCCGCCGACGACCTCGCGGCGGACGCCCTGCTGGCCCTGTGGCACCGCTGGGACCGGGTGCGCGCGGCAGACCATCCGACGGCGTACGCCCGCGGTGTCGTCGCCAACCTCGCCCGCACCCGCATCCGGACCGCCGTGCGCGAACGCAGACGCGTCGCCCTGTTCTGGTCGCAGCGCGAGGAGCGGACGGAGAACCCGGACGTCGCCGGCGTGGTGGACGTGCGGGAGGCGCTGCGCCGGCTGCCGTTCCGCAAGCGGGCGTGCGTGGTGCTGCGGCACTCCTTCGACCTCTCCGAGAGGGACACGGCGCTCGCCCTGGGCGTGTCGGTGGGTACGGTGAAGAGCCAGACGTCGAAGGGAGTGGCCGAACTGCAGCGGCTGCTCGGCACCCGGGCGGCTCCCCGGCAGGTGCACGCGGCGATCGCACGCAGCGGTGGGGCAGCGGGAGGGAACCGATGACCGGGCGGCGGGACGTGGACGAGGAGCTGCGTGTCCGGCTGCGCGAGGCGGCCGGGGCGCACGAGCCCGACCGGGCCCGCATCCTGGCCCGGGTCGAGCGCGGCATGACGGACCGGGACCGCCCCGCGCGGCACCGGTCGGTCCGTCCGACGCTGCTGGGCTGGGTCCGGGTGGCCGGTGCGACGGCGGCGGTGGCCGGCGTCCTGGCCGCCGGCGGCTACGCGGTCGCGTCCGCGGTGAGGGACGAGGCCCCCGCCCAGCGCTCGGTCGCCACCTCCCCGGTCCCCGCACCGTCACCCGGGGACGCCACCACGGGCCGGCCGCCCGCCTCCGGCGTCGCGGACGGCCCGCTGTGGTCGGACGGCTCGGTGGACCCGCACAGCAACGACTTCTGGGCGCAGAGCAACGTCACCCTCAAGGCGAGCGCTCCCCTGACCGCGCTCACCGTCGAACTGAGGGTGGCGCAGACCGGGTCGGTCACCTCCACCGGGGCCTGGCGATCGCTGCCGGAGGGCGACTTCACGCTCACGGTCGAGGAACGGGACGGTTTCCTCGTCCACCGGTGGACGCTCAAGCCGGGGCGCACGGTCCCGGCGGGCGAGTGGATCTTCGCCGGCCAGTACAACCACGAGCGCGGTGGCCGGGACGCCCGCGGCGACCGCTACTCGGCGACGGCCACCGCCGCGTCCGGGCAGTTCTCGGTGCGGGGCGACTTCGCGCCCCGCGGCGACGACTCGTGAAGAACCCCTGAGGACCCGGCAACCCGTTCCGCGCCGGTGACGACCGATGAGTGTGTTCGATATACCGACCACCGACCGACCCGCCGGATTTTCCTCCCACCGTTCCGTTGACGCCCCGACCGGCACTGGCGACACTCAAGTGCACGCCATCCAACACAATCACTCAGACTCCCACAGGAAGTGTCATGCGCCGTCACACCGCTCGCCGCACGCTTCTGGTCCCCTTCCTCGCTCTCCTCCTCGCCCTGCTCGCCGCCCCGCCGGGCGCCGCCCGTCCGGAAGCACCGCCCGCGCAGAAGAATCCGTACGCCGGATACCTCTTCGCCTACTTCACCGGCGAGGGCACCGCCGACGGCGAGCAGATCCGCTACGCCCTCAGCCGCGGCAACGACGCCCTGCACTGGCGCGAGTTGAACGGGGGCGAGCCCGTGCTGACCTCCACGACCGGCGAGAAGGGCCTGCGCGACCCGTTCGTGATCCGCTCCCCCGAGGGCGACCGGTTCTACCTGATCGCCACCGATCTGCGGATGTACCGCAACAGCAGCGGCAGCTGGGACGAGGTCCAGCGGCACGGCAGCAAGTCGATCATGGTGTGGGAGTCCACCGACCTGGTCCACTGGACCGACCAGCGCCTGGTGAAGGTGTCCCCGGACAACGCGGGCAACACCTGGGCGCCGGAGGCCTACTGGGACGACGAGCTGGACGCCTACGTCGTCTTCTGGGCGTCCAAGCTCTACGCCGACGACGACCCGGACCACACGGGCTCGACGTACAACAAGATGCTGTACGCCACCACGAAGGACTTCCGCACCTTCAGCGAGCCGAAGGTCTGGAACGACCCGGGCTACTCGGTCATCGACTCGACGGTCGTCGCGCACGAGGGCACGTACTACCGCTACACCAAGGACGAGCGCGACCCGTCCTCCGGCTCCCCCTGCTCGAAGTTCATCACCGCCGAGAAGTCGGCCTCGCTCACCGACACCTCGTACGACTTCGTCTCCGACTGCATCGGCAGCGGCGCGATGGACCGGGGCGAGGGACCGACGGTGTTCAAGTCGAACACCGAGGAGAAGTGGTACCTGTTCGTCGACGAGTACGGCGGCCGGGGCTACCTCCCCTTCGAGACCACCGACCTCGACTCGGGCAGGTGGACGCCCTCGACCGGCTACCAGCTGCCCGCCAGCCCCCGGCACGGAACGGTGATACCGGTGACGCAGGCGGAGTACGACCGGCTGCTGGCCGCCTACCCGGCGAGCCCCGCCTCGGTCGTGGACGCCGCGGCGCGCGGGCAGAAGGGTTACGCGGTCGTCAGCGAGGAGACCGGCAAGGTCGTCCTGCCGATGGAGCCGCGCACCAACCTGCGCCACCTGGCCCCGAAGCTGTGGGTCGGCGAGGGCGCGACGGTCAGCCCGCGGTCCGGTACGCGCCGCGACTTCCGCAGGCCGCAGACGTACACGGTGACGGCCGCCGACGGCACCCGGCGCACCTGGACCGTCGAGGCGGTGCCCACCCGCAGCCCGGTCCTGCCCGGCCTGTACGCGGATCCCGACGTGCGGTACATGGACGGCCGGTACTGGATCTATCCGACGACGGACGGCTTCCCCGGCTGGAGCGGCACCCGGTTCAAGGCGTTCTCGTCGAAGGACCTGGTCCACTGGAAGGACCACGGCGTCATCCTCGACCTGGGGCCGGACGTGACCTGGGCGGACAAGAACGCCTGGGCCCCGGCGATCGCCGAACGCGACGGCAGGTACTACTTCTACTTCTGCGCCGAGCAGCAGATCGGCGTCGCGGTGGCCGACTCCCCGGCCGGTCCCTTCACGGACGCGCTGGGCAGGCCACTGGTCGCCAAGGGGCAGTTCGACGGCCAGATGATCGACCCGTCCGTCTTCACCGACGACGACGGGCAGTCGTACCTGTACTGGGGGAACGGGCACGGTTACGTGGCCCCGCTGAACGACGACATGGTGTCGTTCGACGCGTCGCGGGTGAAGGACATCACCCCGGGCGACTTCCGCGAGGGGTCGTTCGTGGTGAAGCGCGGCGGAACCTACTACTTCATGTGGTCGCAGGACGACACGCGCAGCGAGAACTACCACGTGGCGTACGCGACCGGCCCGTCGCCGCTCGGCCCGTGGACCGAGCGCGGCACGATCCTGTCCAAGCGCCCGGAGTACGGCATCCTCGGCACCGGCCACCACTCCGTGGTCAACACGCCCGGCACCGACGACTGGTACATCGTCTACCACCGGTTCGCGCTGAACGGTCCCGGCGGGTCCGGCGGGGACGGCACCCACCGGGAGACCACGATCGACCGGCTGGAGTTCGCCTCCGACGGCACGATCGAGCCGGTCGTGCCGACCCTGGGGTCCGTCCCCGCCGTTGCCGGGCGCTACTCCACGAAGTAGGTCGGGTTGGGCAGCTTGTACGTCCGGTCCGCGTAGCCGCCCTGGAGGTCGGAGTACTGGTCGCCGAAGTTGGCGACGATGTCGTACCCGAGGTCCCGCTCGATGTGCCGGCGGGTACCCGCCTTGTACTGCACGGTGGTGCACGTCCAGGTGCCCGGGGTGGCGCAGTGGGCCAGGTAGGAGGGCGGGTTCGCCTTGTCCTTGAGGAACATGTGGCCGGCGTCGAGGTTCACCCCGGCGCCGACCTTCTCCAGGTTCTCGACGGCGGCTGCGCGCTGCGCCTCGCTCAGGCCGGAGTTGTAGAAGACCTCGACGCCCTTCTTCTCGGCGTACCGGGCGAGTTCGGGGCTGCCGGGGACCGCCGGGCGGTCGGCGCGGTCGACGTAGGCGGCCCAGGTGGCGCCGTCGTAGCCGTAGTTGTTCTTCTTCTCGTAGTCGAGGCTGAGGAGCAGCGTGTCGTCGATGTCGAAGACGACCGCGGGCCTGGTGTGCTTGTGGTGCGCCGTGCGGACGGCCCGGTCGATCTGCTTCTTCGCGGCGGCGTCGACGCGGGCCAGGTCCGCGGCGTAGGGGCTGTCCGGGGATGCCTGGTAGACGCCGTCGGCGTCGAGGGTGGTGCCGTAGTAGGCGTCGATGTCCTTGGCCAGCACCCCGATGTTGTACGGCTCGTGGGTGGAGTTGGCCGTCGACTGGCCGGCGGTGGCGGCGCCCGTTCCGTACAGGACGGCACCGGCGACGGCACAGGCGGCGGTGACGGTCGCGATGCGCAGTGGTTTATGCATGACACAGTTTTCTACGCGCGTCACCCGGGTGAGCGCGAGACCCGTGGCCGGATCCGCGCCCCTTTACCTGGCAAAAATCACGTCAAGCAGGTCAAGTACCGGTCACCTGCGGACCGGTCACCTGCGGACCGGTCACCGCCGCCGGTCGTAGGGCCGCCAGTCGCCGAGGTACGCCTCGCGGGTGTACGCGGCGGCCTCGGCGCGGGTGAGCTGCGGCCGGTTATCCGGGACGGTGACCTCGGCGCCGGGGCCGGTGTTGCGGTACTCGCGGAACCGCTGCTCCTGCCAGGGGTACGCGTCGCGCATGTTGGCGTACGGCGCCGCCGCGTCGATGCCCGCGCCGAGGCGGGTCTCGCGCACGGTGAGCATCGGACGGGCGGTGGCGTCGGAGCTGGGCACCCAGGGGCGGGCCAGCTTGTAGTAGCCGTCGGGGGCCTCGCTGCTGACGCGGCCCCGGATCACCAGGTAGCCGCGCGGGTTGGCGCCCGCCGTGGACGGCGCGAACACGAAGCCGTACGGGGCGGCGTCGAGGTCGGGGCGGACCAGGGTGCGGAAGTGGCACTGCTCGTACACCGCGGTCGCCCGGCCGAAGACGAAGTCGACGTCGCCCTCGACGTAGCAGCGCTCGAAGTACTGGCGGGCGAAGAGGGAGAGGTCGCGGCTGTCGGCGTAGAGGGTGTCCTGGTGGCCGAGGAAACGGCAGTCGTGGAAGGCGGAGCGGTCGCCCATGACCTTGATCGCGACCGCCTGGGTGCCGGTCCAGTCGGGCCGGTCGGCGCGCAGCCAGTCGTTGGCGAAGGTGACGGCGCGGGCGGTGAAGCCGTCGGCGCGCACGGTGGTGGTGGCCGAACCGCTGGTGCCGTAGGTGCCGGAGCCGTCCGGCTTGGGGGTGCCGGCCGCGTTGTCGTAGACGATGACGACGTCGCGCGGGTCGCCGGAGGCTCCGATCCAGGTCGCACCGGTGCGCTCGGCGTCGACGGAGACCGTCTCGCGGTAGGTGCCCGGGGCGAGGACGAGCGTCCAGCCGTCGCCCCCGGCGGCGTCGACCGCGCTCTGGACGGAGGTGAAGTCGCCGCGGCCGTACGGGTCGACGTACAGGGTCTTGGGTGTGCGGCGGGCGCGCGGTGAGCCGTACCTGCCGAAGGGACGCGGGTGCGGGTGCGGTCGGGTTCCGGCGGCGGCGGGACCGGCTGCCGCGAGGCCGAGGGCGGCGCCCGCGCCGGCGGTCGCCAGGAGGAAGCCTCTGCGGGATGGGGCGGGTCGGTGCATGCGGATGCTCCTTCGGGGGTGGGCCGGGGCGGTGCGGGGGACGGGTGTCAGCGCAGGCGGCCGGCGCCCGCGCCGTGGTCGACGACGAAGGGGACCGCCCGGGACGGGAGGACCTTGGTGCGCAGCGAGGGCGTCCAGCCCGCGCCGGAGCGCAGGACCGCGTCCGGGTTCTCGGCGTTGTGGGCGGCGATCAGGTCGACGGTGCGGCCGTTGACGCGGTTGTGGGCGGCGCTGAGCGGCGAGTCGTTCCAGCGCTTGAGCACCTTCGCGGGGCTGACGCCGGCCGGCAGGGTGAAGGCGTTGTGCTCGGCGACGAGCGCGGACTCCTTGCCGACGCCGAAGCTGTAGGCGTAGTCGTCCGAGGCCACGAAGTGGTTGTTGTAGACGTCGACCTGGCCGAAGCGGACGCGGGGCGCGCGCTCGACGAGGTTCTTGAACAGGTTGTGGTGGAAGGTCACCTTCAGGTGGCCCCGGTCGACGGCGGCGGTGGACTCGCTGTCGCTGTTGCCGATCAGGATCGTCTTGTCGTGCTCGGTGAAGACGTTCCAGGAGGCGGTGACGTGGTCGGCGCCCTTGACGATGTCCAGTTGGCCGTCGTGCTGCTGGTAGAGCATGCCGAAGTAGGTGGGCGCCGCGCTGTCGGGGTGCTCGCCGTCGGTGAAGGTGTTGTGGTCCAGCCAGACGTGGGTCGACCCGTACACGACGGCGCTGTCGTACTCGGAGTTCCAGTTGCCCTGGTCCCCGTCCGTCGGGTCCCACTGCGGGAAGCAGTCGACGGGGCTCTCGAAGGTCAGGTTGCGGACGATGACGTTGTCCACGTCCTTGATCTGGAGGCTGGCGCCCTTGAGCGCGGCGCCCCGGCCGACACCGATGATGGTGGTGTCGGAGGGGACGTTCGCCTTGATGGACCGGTCCTGCTGTGCGGCGGAGACGCGGCGCAGGCCCTCGGGGCTGTCGTCGGGCTCGGCGCTCAGGTCGGTCTCCCTGCCCCAGTTCTCCGGGGAGTACTTCTCCAGGTAGGCGTCGAAGTCGTAGCCGGGCGCGGCGAAGGCCTCGCAGCCCTCCGAGACGGCGTCGACGGTGCCCTTGACCTTGATGATCCTGGGCGCGGTGCCGTCGGCGGCGAGGGCGGCCTTGAACTCGGCCCAGGTGGAGACGGTGTACACGTGCTCCGCGTCGGCGGCGGACCCGCCGGTGGTGCCGGTGCCGTGCGATCCCCAGCCGTCGCCCGCCGGCAGCGTCTGCCGGGCGGTGTCCCGGGGGTGGTGGTGCCCGGGGCGGGCCTCGGCCGTGGCGGCCGTCAGGCTCAGCACGAGGGCGGTGCAGCCGACGAGCGCGGCGCTTCTCTTTATGGCATGCCCATGCCATCTCTGGATGCTCATGGTGCGGCTCTCCTTGTTCTCGGGTCGGTCGACGTCGGTGTTACGCGGTGGCCGGCGCGGGCCAGCTGATCCAGGACCCGGGGATCTCCTCGTCCAGCCGGCGCACGTCCCGGTGCGCCAGTACGCGCCCGCGCAGCAGCTCCCGGGCGACGAGCCGGGCGACCGCGATCGCGCCCGGCGGGTTGAAGTGGGTGTTGTCCTGCTCGGTGGCGGTCCAGTTGAAGTACGCCTTGGTCTCCTCGGCCCCGAGCCGCTGCCACAGCGCGAGTGACAGCGCCTGTACGTCGAGCAGCGCCACGCCCTCCTGCCGCGCGAGCGCCCGCATCGCCGCCGGGTACTCGCCGTGACTGGGCACGGCCTTCCCCTCCGCGTCGAACCGCCGCCGCTCCACGGGCGTGGCCAGCACCGGCCGCGCCCCGCGGGCCCGCGCCCCGTCGACGTACCTCCGCAGATACTGCTGGTACGTCGTCCAGGGCTCGGTGTAGCGGGTGGGGTCCTCGTCCTTCTCGTCGTTGTGGGCGAACTGGATCAGCAGGAAGTCACCGGGCCGGATGGCGCCCAGGACGACATCGAGCCGCCCCTCGTCGACGAAGCTCTTGGAACTCCGCCCGTTCACGGCGTGGTTGGCGACCCGGAGATCCTTGCGGAGGAAGAACGGCAACGCCATCCCCCACCCGGTCTCGGGAGCGGCGTCGGAGTACTTCTGCGCGGCGGTGGAGTCCCCGGCGATGAAGAGGGTGCGGGGGTGGTGGCGCCCCCCGGCGTGGGCGGTGCCGCTGACCGCGAAAGCCAAGGGTATGGCGGCAACGGCGGCTGAGGTGACTTGTCTTCGGCTGAGTGACACGCCGGTCTGCCTTTCAAGAGGGGGATGGGCAGCTCCCTCAGGGGCGCGGGGAACTGCGTGACAAGCCACGGACGGCCCGCAGCCCGCGACGAACCACGGACCACCCACGGCGAAACCGAGACCGAAACCGCCGACTAACCCATCTGTTCCGTCCACTCGGCCTGCGCCTCATTCAGCTTGTCGGCCAGCCCGTCCAGGAAGTCCTTCGCACTCATGTCACCCAGCAGCACCTTCTGGAACCCCGGCTCACTCTCCGACTTGGACAGCGTGTTCCAGTCCGGCAGGTAGTACGGCAGCTGAACAATGGTCGTAGACCCGTCATTCAGCGCCTGCGCCGCCAGCTTCGTCGGCTCCGCCTTCTGGATCCACGCGTCGCTCGCCGCCTCGGTGTTGGACGGCACCTGCCCGGCCGACTCGTTGAACTTCGAGTTCTGCTCCTTCGACGTGGCGAACTCGATGAACTTCCAGGCGGCCTCCTTGTTCTTCGAGCTCTTGAACATGCCGAGCCCGTCGACCGGGTTGGACACCTGGACCCGCTTGCCGGAGGCGCCGACCGGCTGCGGGATGCCGCGGAACTTGCCGACGCCGAGCGCCTTCACGTGGTCCTGGTAGGAACCCAGGTTGTGGTTGAGCATGCCGATGGTGCCGGTGTCCCACTGGGCCACCATCTTGGCGAAGTCGTTGTTGACGTCGGCGGCCGGCGTGACCTTCTTGTAGAGGGCCGCGTACTTCTCCAGCGCCTCGACGTTCTTCGGGTCGTTGACGGTGGTCTTCTTCTTGCCGGCGTCCCAGAACGAGGTGATGCCGGACTGCCCGTACATCGCGTCAAGTGCCTGGGCGATGGATCCGGAGCCGCCGCGGATGGTGTAGCCGAACTCGTTCTTGCCCGCGTCGGTGAGCTTCTCGGCGGCGGAGTAGAACTTGTCCCACGTCGTCGGCGCGTCGAGACCGGCCTTCTCGAACAGGTCGGTGCGGTAGTAGAGGACGCCGTTGTTGGCGGAGGTCGGCATCGAGTACAGGGTGCCGTCGCCACCGCCCGCGGCCTTCAGGGACTCGACCATGTCCTTGTTGAGCTTGGCGCTCAGGGAGGACTTGGCGAGCCGGTCGTCCAGCGGCTCCAGGGCGCCCTGGGCGGAGAAGCCCGCGAGCATCGACGCCGTCACGCCGCCGACGTCCGGCAGGCCGCCGCCCTGGATGGCGGTGTCCACCTTGGACTGGTACTCGGTGGCGGCGATGCCGACGTACTCCACGTCGATGTCCGGGTTCGCCTTCTCGAAGTCGGCGATGATCGTCTTCCAGACGGCCGTACGGATACCGCCGTTGTTGTCCCAGAAGGTGATCTTCCCCTTGCCGCTGCCCTCGGCCCCCTTGTCGCCGCCCGCCCCGCTGCCGTCGTCACCGCAGGCGGTGGCGGTCAGCGCGAGCACGGCCCCCAGGGCGACGGCGGCGGACGTCCGGCGCCTGACTGTGCCTTTGTCTCTGCTGCTGAGCATGCTGATCCTCATTGGTCGGCTCTCTTCTTCCGGATCTTCTGGATCGAACAAAGCGGTGGAACGACAACGTGGGGGTTCAGTGGGGCCCGAGGCGGAACCGCGTGAAGGTGGCGGCGCCGGCGGGACCCTGGCCGGCGGGCGCGAGGGCGAACAGTCCGAGCAGTGCGCCGACCCAGCGCCAGGGGGTGGCGGCGAACTCCCGGCCGACGGGGTGCGGGCCCTCGCCGAGGCCGTCGCCGCCGGGATCGTCGTCGAGGAGGTCGTAGGAGAAGCGGCAGCGCGCCCCGGGGACCGTCTCGATCCGCAGCCTGGCCCGTCCCCCGGGTGCGGGGCGGGGCCGGTCGGCGTCCCGCTCGGCCTCGGCCACGGACTCGGCGAAGCGGTGCACCAGGTGCACGGTCCCGTCGGTGTCCCGCTGGAGCCCGATCCAGCGGTAGGCGTCGCCGAGCACCGCGAGCCCGGCCCGCGCGCCGGGTTCCTCGCTGTCCAGGCGCAGCTCGACCTCGATCACCGAGGGCTCGCCGGGGAAGCGCTGGGTCAGGACGCTAGGCAGCAGGCGCAGGTCGTGCGCGTCGGCCGAGCGGACGCAGGCGAGGCGCAGCCCGTCCCCGGCGTGCTGGGTGGCCCAGCCGGCCCGGGGGTTGGCCGTCCACGACCACTGGCGGCCGAACCGTCCGCCGGGGAAGTCGTCGTCGGTGGCGGGCGCGGCGGGCGGCTGCGGAGGCAGGGCGGGACGCCGGTGCTCGGCGACCGGGGCGCCCTCGTCGCCCAGGACCGGCCAGCCGTCCGAGTCCCACCGCATCGGCTGGAGGTGGACCACCCTCCCGTACGCGCCGCGCTGCTGGAAGTGCAGGAACCAGTCCTCGCCGGACGCCGTGCGCACCCAGCCGCCCTGGTGGGGGCCGTTGACGTCGGTGTCCTTCTGTTCCAGGACGACCTTCTCCTCGTACGGCCCGAAGAACTCGCGGGAGCGGAAGGCGCCCTGCCAGCCGGTCTCCACCGATCCGGCGGGGGCGAGGATCCAGTACCAGCCGTCGTGCCGGTAGAGCTTGGGACCCTCCAGGGTGAACCAGCCGGGGAGCCGGTCGCCGTCGACGATCACCTTGCCGTCGTCGAGGAGTCCGGTGCCGTCGGGGCGCATGCGGTGGCCGGTGAGGCGGTTCTTGATCCCGGAGCGGGAGCGGGCCCAGGCGTGCACGAGGTACGCCTCGCCGCTCTCGTCGTCCCACAGGGGGCAGGGGTCGATCAGGCCCTTGCCCGCCTTGACCAGGTGGGGCGCGGTCCACGGGCCCCGGATGTCGGGGGCGTTGACCTGGAAGACGCCCTGGTCCGGGTCGCCCCAGAAGATCCAGAAGCGGCCCGCGTGGTGGCGCAGGGCCGGCGCCCAGACTCCGCAGTCGTGGCGGGGCCGCACGAACTCCCGCTCGGGCTCCAGGCGCTCCAGGGCGTGCCCGACCAGGGTCCAGTCGACCAGGTTCCGGGAGTGCAGGAGCGGCAGGCCGGGGGCGCGGCCGAAGCTGGACGCGGTCAGGTAGAAGTCGTCGCCGACGCGGACGACGTCCGGGTCGGACCAGTCGGCGTTCAGGACGGGGTTGGTGTACGTCCCCGCGGTCCCGGTGGCCGTCCCGATGGCGCTCTCGGCGGCGGTCACGGGCTCACCGCCTTGCGTACGAGGGCGGCGGCGCCGTCGGCGTCGAGGCGGCCGTCGGCGACGACGGTGACGATCCGCCGGACCAGGGTGTCGCCCGGGGCGACGGTCACGCGGTCGTCGTGGGCCAGCGAGGAGCCGACGCCCGGGTACTCCTCGGTGCGCACGAACCACGGGTCGCGCCGGGTGCGTTCGGTGACTCCGGCGAACACCAGCGACCAGGTCTCCCCGGTCAGGGCGAGCCAGTCGGCGCTGCGGCCGTGCACCTCCCGTTCGCCCTCCCGGTCGGCGGTGAACACGCCGGGCGCCGTGCTCTCCTTGCGGGCGCGCCAGAAGAAGCCGCCGTACGCGGCGCCGGGGCGGCCGTTGGTGGCGGGGCTGCCGAGGGTGAGCGGGTCGGGGGTGACGTTGGTGAGGGAGAAGGTGAAGTCCAGTGCCCAGGCGGTGCCGGTGAGTTCGCCGGCCGCGACCGTGCGGCGCTCGCGCAGCAGTTCGGTGCCGGCGGCGACCCAGCGCAGCTCCTCGACGAAGCCGTCGGGGTCGCGGAGCTGGAAGGCGGTGTGCCGCTGGGTGCCGTGGTTGTCCAGCTCGGTCGGCCCCTGGTCGCGGACGTAGGTGCGCCCGCCCCAGAAGTTGTGCCCCTCGACGTCGGGAACGGCGACACCGACGCCGAGGTGATGGAGGTGGTCGGCCGGGCTGAACTCGGTGACGGCCGTGCCGGCCAGGGTGGCGACGGGGTGCAGGTAGGGGCGGGGGGAGAGCCGGTGGGGCAGTTCGGGCCGGGTCACGTAGCGGGCGACGGGGCGGCCCGCCACGCGCAGCACCGGGGAGTCGTTGCCGGTCATCGGGTGCTCACCTCGTATCGCGGGTGCTCGGTGCGCGGCGCCCAGGGCGCGCCCAGTTCGGAGTAGAGGGAGAGGGTGTCGGCGGCGGCGGCCACGAGGCCGTCGATGCCGGGGACCACGCGGCGCCGTTCGCCGGGGACGCGGCGCCAGGCGGCCTCGGGCAGCGGCTCCGGGTCGGGGGCCCGGCGGATCGCCTCGACCACCCGCATGAAGGCGCCCGTCTCGTCCGGCGGGACCAGCAGCGGGGCGCCGGTGATCAGGTGGTCGACCAGGTTATCCAGCAGGTCGGTGCGGTCGTGGTGGAACTCCTCGGGGCCGTGGCCGCCGCGCTGGAGCAGGACCCGGTCCTGCTTGTACCAGAAGGTGACGCGGCCGCTGGAGCCGTGCACCAGGACGTACGGCTCGGCGGCCCGCTCCGCGCACAGGGTGGCGGCGACGGTGACGCGGTGCCCGCGCGCGGTACCGATCCGCACGCAGGAGGTGTCGTCGGCCTCGATGTCGTTGGCGTGGCTCAGCTCGGTCTCGATGCCGGTGACGTCCTCGGCGCGGTCGGTGCCGCCGAGCGCGAGGGCGGTGGCGACGGCGTGCGCCAGCGGGTTGGTCAGCGCGCCGTCGATCACGTCGGCGCCGTTCAGCCGCCGCTTGCCCGACCAGGGCGCCCGGCGGAAGTAGTCCTCGTCGCGCACCCAGGCGCCGGCCCCGCCGACGCCCACGACCTCGCCGATCGCGCCCTGGGCGATCAGCTCGCGGATGGCCGGCACGGCGTGCGAGCCCAGTGACTGGAACCCGACCTGGCAGGCGACGCCGGCCTCGGCGACCCCGTCGGCCATGCGCCGGAACTCGGCGTACGACGGCGCCGGGGGCTTCTCGAGGAGCAGGTGCACGCCCCGCCGGGCGGCGGTCAGCGCGAGGTCGGTGTGGGTGGGGATCGGCGTGCAGATCACGGCGATCCGGGCGCCGGTGGAGTCGAGCAGGGCGCCGAAGTCGGCGGACTGCTCGGGGAGTTCACCCCCGGCCTCCTGTTCGGTCAGCGGAGTCAGCTCGCAGATGCCGGCCAGCCGGACCAGTCCCGCCCGCTCCAGGCGGCGGATGTTGGCGACGTGCCAGCGGCCGTGGCCGCGGGCGCCGGCGAGGACGACGGGAACCCGGCTCATCCCTTCACCGCCCCCGCGCTGAAGCCGGTGATCAGCCACTTCTGGATGAAGGCGAAGACGATCACGACGGGAACGGCGGCGACGATGCCGCCGGCGGCGAGCGCGCCGAGGTCGACGCTGTCCGCGCTCATCAGGGAGTTGAGGCCGACCGGGATGGTCTGCTTGCTCTGGTTGTTGAGGAACATCAGGGCGAACAGGAAGTGGTTCCAGGAGTGCACGAAGGCGAAGGAGCCCACCGCGATCAGTCCCGGCCGCAGCAGGGGCAGTACGACGATCCGGAAGGCCCGGAACCGGCCGCAGCCGTCGACCCAGGCGGCCTCCTCCAGGGAGTACGGCACGTTCTTGATGAAGTTGCTGATCAGGATGATCGACAGCGGCAGCTGGAAGACCGTCTCGGCGATGATGACGCTGCCGAGCGAGTTGATCATCTGGAGTCCGGCGAAGATCTCGAACAGCGGCACGAGCAGCAGCGCGCCGGGCACGAACTGCGAGCAGAGCAGGGCGAGCATGAAGCCGCGCTTGATCCTGAAGTCGAACCGGGCGAGGGCGTAGCCGCCGGCCAGGGCGACGAGCGTGGTCATCACCAGGGTGGCGAGCCCGACGTACACGCTGTTGGTGAAGTAGGTGCCGAAGCCGCGGTCGGTCCACACCTTCTCGAAGTGCTCGGTGGTCATCGGCCAGGGCACGAGCGAGGTCGACCCGGTCGGGCGCAGCGCGAAGAGCAGGATCCAGTAGAACGGGATCAGGGTGAAGACCAGGTAGATCCCGAGCGGCAGGTAGATCTGCCAGCGGGGCACCTCGTCCCAGGCCGGGCGCTTCTTGCCGGGCCGCGCCGCCGCGGGGGCGACCGGCGTGGGGGCGGGGGCGGCCGCGGGGGCCTCTTTGGTGATCACTTGTTCTCGCCTCCGAACTTGCTCAGCCGCAGGTAGACGATCGAGCAGAAGAGCAGGATCACGAACGCGACCGTGGTGAGGGCCGACGCGTAGCCGAAGTCGTGGGCGTCGACGCTGGTGTTGGCGATGTACAGGGGCAACGTCGTGGTCTCGCCCGCGGGTCCGCCGCCGGTCAGGGTGTAGAGCAGGTCGACGTTGTTGAACTCCCACACCGCGCGCAGCAGGGTGGACAGGATGATGGCGTCCTTCAGGTGCGGCAGCGTGATGTGCCAGAACTGCTTGAGCCGGCTCGCCCCGTCGACCTCGGCGGCCTCGTACAGGTCCTTGGAGACGGACTGGAGGTCGGCGAGGATGAGGATGGCGAAGAAGGGCACGCCGCGCCAGAGGTCGGCGACCACCGCCGCGGAGAAGACCGTCGAGGTGTCGGAGAGCCAGCTGGTGCCGTACGAGCCGATGCCCATGTCCGCGAGGTAGCGGGTGACGCCGGTCTGGGAGTTGTAGAGCAGTACCCAGATCGCGGAGGTCAGGACGCCGGAGACGGCCCACGGGGAGAAGACCATGGCCCGCCCGATGCCCCGGCCCACGAAGGTCTGGTTGACGATGAGCGCCAGCGCCAGCCCGAAGAGCAGTTGCAGTCCGACCTCGACGAAGACCCACTTGGCGCTGAAGACGAGGGTGTCCCAGAACACCGGGTCCTCGGTGAAGATCTTGACGAAGTTGTCGAAGCCCGCGAAGCCGTTCCGCCACGGCTTGGTGGGGTTGTACTCCTGCAGGCTGTAGTAGAAGACGCTGATGACCGGGTAGGCGATGAAGCCCAGCATCAGCAGGGCGGCCGGTCCGATCAGCAGGTAGGGGAGCCTGCGCGGCGTGGCCGAGGCACGGCGCCGCCGGGGTGGCGCGGGCGGTTTCGCCACGGCTGCGGCTTGGGCCATGACAGTTCTCCGTTCTAGTACGTCTACGTCGTGCGGGCGTTCGCGGAGCGTTCGTGAGGCGCGGTGGGAAGCGCTTTCTCCGTGGGCAGGGGTGTGCGGGGTCCCGCCGTCGGCGGGCTCAGCCCGCGTAGGGGTCCTGCACCTTGCCCGGGCGGGCCAGGAACTCGAAGTCGCAGCCGGTGTCGGCCTGGGTGATCTGTTCGTTGTAGAGCGCGCCGTAACCGCGCTCGCAGCGGGCGGGCGGCGGTGTCCAGGCGGTCCTGCGGCGCTCCAGCTCCTCGTCGTCCACGTTGAGCCGGAGGGAGCGCGCTTCGACGTCGAGGGTGATGGAGTCGCCGGTGCGCACCAGGGCGAGCGGTCCGCCGACGTACGACTCGGGGGCCACGTGCAGCACGCACGCGCCGTAACTGGTGCCGCTCATCCGGGCGTCGGAGATCCGGACCATGTCCCGCACGCCCTGCTTGAGCAGGTGGTCGGGGATGGGCAGCATGCCGTACTCGGGCATGCCCGGACCGCCCTTGGGTCCGGCGTTGCGGAGCACCAGCACACTGTCGGCGGTGATGCCGAGCTCCGGGTCGTTGATGGTGCGCTGCATGGTCCGGTAGTCGTCGAAGACGACGGCGGGACCGGTGTGCCTGAGCAGGTGCGGCTCGGCGGCGATGTGCTTGATGACGGCGCCGTCCGGGCACAGGTTGCCGCGCAGTACGGCGACCCCGCCCTCGCTCGCGACCGGGTTGTCACGGGTCCTGATGACGTCGTCGTGGTGGACGAGGGCGCCCTCCAGCTGCTCGCGCAGGGTGTCGTGCGCGACCGTGGGCCGGTCCAGGTGGAGCAGGTCGGTGATGCGGGAGAGGAAGCCGGGCAGTCCGCCGGCGAAGTGGAAGTCCTCCATCAGGTACGTCTGTCCGCCGGGGCGGACGTTGGCCAGCACCGGGACGGTGCGGGCGATGCGGTCGAAGTCGTCGAGGGTGAGGGTGACGCCCGCACGGCCCGCCATGGCGATCAGGTGGATCACGGCGTTGGTGGAGCCGCCGAGGCCGAGGACGGTGGTGACGGCGTCCTCGAAGGCGTCGGCGGTGAGGATGTCGCTCAGCCTCCGGTCCCGGTGGACCAGTTCGACGACGCGCAGTCCGGCCGCGGCGGCCATCCGGTCGTGCCCGGAGTCGACGGCCGGGATGCTGGAGGCCCCGGGGACGGTGACGCCGAGGGCCTCGGCGGCGGCGGTCAGGGTGGAGGCGGTGCCCATCGTCATGCAGTGGCCGGGCGAGCGGGCCAGGCCACTCTCCAGTTCCTGCATCTCGCAGTCGCCGATGAGGCCGGCCCGCTTGTCGTCCCAGTACTTCCACATGTCGGTGCCGGAGCCGAGGGTCTCGCCGCGCCAGTGCCCGGGGAGCATGGGCCCGGCGGGGACGAACACCGCGGGCAGGTCCACCGTGGCGGCGCCCATGAGCAGGGCGGGCGTGGACTTGTCGCAGCCGCCCATCAGCACGGCGCCGTCGACCGGGTAGGAGCGCAGCAGCTCCTCGGTCTCCATGGCGAGGAGGTTGCGGTAGAGCATCGGGGTCGGCTTCTGGAAGGTCTCGCTGAGTGTCGAGACCGGGAATTCGAGGGGGAAGCCGCCCGCCTGCCACACTCCCCGCTTGACCGCCTGGGCGCGGTCGCGCAGGTGGACGTGGCAGGGGTTGATGTCGGACCAGGTGTTGAGGATCGCGATGACGGGCTTGCCGAGGTGCTCCTCGGGCAGGTAGCCGAGCTGGCGGGTGCGGGCGCGGTGGCTGAAGGAGCGCAGGCCGTCCGTGCCGTACCACTGGTGACTGCGCAGCTCTTCCGGGGACTTCCTGGGGGTCATATGGACCACCCCGCGGCGATGGCGGCGACCTCGGCGCGTTCGCTCTCGGGCAGCGGCTTGCTCGGCGGGCGGACCTCCCGGCGGCACAGGCCCAGCGAGGCGAGGGCCTCCTTGACCACGGTGACGTTGTTGGCGGAGCCGTTGGCCGCGCGCAGTTCCTCGAAGCGGCGGATCTGCTCCCAGACCTTCATGGCACCCGGGTAGTCGCCCGACCGAAGCGCTTCGATCATGTTCAGCGAGACGGCCGGGGCGACGTTCACCAGGCCCGAGGTGAAGCCGGTGGCGCCCGCGGAGAAGTACGAGGGGGCGTAGGGCTCGGCGAGCCCCGCGACCCAGACGAACCGGTCGAGCCCGGCGTCGCGGGCGAACGCGGCGAACTTCGAGGCGTCCGGGACCGCGTACTTCACGCCGATCACGTTGGGGCAGGCGTCGGCGAGGTCGGCGAGGCGGGCGCCGGTGAGCTGGGCGTTGCGGATGTAGGGCACGACGCCCAGCTCGGGCACGGCCTCGGCGATGGCGCGGTGGTAGTCGACCCAGCCGCCCTGGGAGACGTAGGGATGGACGGGCTGGTGCACCATCACCATGGAGGCGCCCAGCTCGCGGGCGTGCCGGGCGGAGGCGACCGCGGTCGGCACGTCGTGGCCGACGCCGACCAGGATGTCCGCGCGCTCGCCCGCCTCCTCCATCGTCAGCTCGGTGACGAGGCGGCGCTCGGCCGGGTCCAGGGCGTAGAACTCGCCGGTGTTGCCGTTGGGGGTGAGGGTCGTGATGCCACCGTCGAGGAGACGACGCAGCAGGGCCCGGTAGGTGGCGGGGTCGACGGTGCCGTCCTCGGCGAACGGGGTCACCGGGATCGCCACCACGTCGGCCAGGGCCGCCCGCTGGGTCTCGAACGTCGCTGTCATGCCTGACCGTCCTCTTCCTGGGCCGCGTTCCCCGCTCCGGGGAAGGCCCGCTCGACGAACGACGCGATGTGCGCGTGCAGGGCGCGGGCCGCGCCGTCCGCGTCACCGGCGAGGGCGAGGCGCAGGATCTCCTGGTGCTCGCCGGCCTCCCGCTCCCAGGAGGGGTCGGCGGCCCAGGCGACCGCGGAGACGAGGGCCGCCTGGTCGCGGACCTCGTCGAGCATCCGGCCGAGCAGCGGGTTGCCGCACGGCACGTACAGGGCACGGTGGAACTCGCGGTTGGCCAGCGACCGTTCGGCCGTGTCCGTGGCCCGGTCGGCCCGGGCCAGGGCCTCGCGGGCGGCGTCCAGGGAGGCCTCCCGGCGCACGGCGCGCCTCAGCGCCTCGGGCTCCAGGAGGAGCCGGACGTCGTAGACCTCGCGCGCCATGTCCGCGTCCACCATGCGCACGGTGACGCCCTTGTACTGGCTCATCACGACCAGTCCGGTGCCGGCCAGCGTCTTGAGCGCCTCGCGCACCGGTGTCTTGGACACCCCGAACTGTGCGGCGAGGTCGGTCTCGACCAGGGCCTGGCCGGGCGTCAGCCGGCCGGTGAGGATGCGGCGTTTGATCTCCTCCAGCACGTACTGCGTGCGGGAGGGGATCGGCGTGGGCACAGAGGTCATGCGCGCCTCTCGGAATCTCGCGTCGGATGCGCGGACAGATCTCGGACATCAGCTCTCGACATCAGATCTCGCGTATCGCGTCTCATATATGACGTACGGAGTACGACGCGTTGAAGGTAAGAGGGGCGCGCGGCCACGTCAATGCTTCTGACAAAGGAAGTTGTGCCGGGTGCCGCCTTCCTCAGACGGTGCGGGTCCAGCCCGGGTCACGCCCGCTCAGCCCCACCGCGCGCTCCAGCAGCGGCGCGTCCGCGGGGACGGCGACGACCGGCCCGAACATGCCCTGGTCCCGCTCGGACTCCTCCGCGGCGGCGGCGAGCAGGCCGTGTGCCGCCCGCAGCGCGGCCGCGTCGGGGGCGTACTCCTGGCCGGTCGCGCGGGCCAGGTCCCAGCCGTGGATGACCAGTTCGTCGGCGACGACGGCACCGGCGACCTCGCCGGGCAGGTCGATGCCGCCGGCCCGGGTCATGCCCGTCCAGGCCCCGGGGTCCTGCCACGCCTCGGCGAGTTCGCCGAGCGCGGCGGCGAGCTCCTCGCGCCAGCCGGGACCGATGTCCGGCACGGACGCCTCGGGGCTGGTGTCGGTGGTGGGCCCGAGGTCCTTGCGCGCGGCGTCGCGGAAGGCGACGGCGAGACCGGTCAGGTGGCCGAGCAGGTTGCGCACCGCCAGGCCGGGGCAGGGCGTCGGGTCCGCGAGCCGGTCCTCGCGCACGCCGTCGGCGAGGCGGGTGAGGATCCGCGTCTGCGGACCCAGGTCGAGGGTGGTGGTCTCGGCGGTCATCGGCTGCTCCTCGGGATGTACGTGGCCGGCTCTCTCGGAGGGTGGACTCGTCGCACCCGCGAAACTCATCGGCCGCCGGGGCCGGTACTAGGGCAGCTGCCCGATGCCCGGACCGGGGCCTTAGGCCCAGGCTGACCGGGTATGACGACGGCAAGAACGAAGCATTCCGCGGGCCGGGACGGCCACCGGCCCCTCGTCCGCGTCCTGCGCGACCGCGACGCGGCCCTGTGTCTCTGCGGCGTGGTGGTGTCCGGCTTCGGCACCTCGGCGCTGTGGCTGGCGGCCGGTGTGTGGGTGAAGGACCTCACCGGCTCGGACGGGCTCGCGGCCCTGTGCGTGCTCGCGATGTGGGCGCCGACGCTCGTGGGTCCGGCGCTGGGCACCCTGGCGGACCGCGTCCGCCGCAGGCCGCTGCTGATCGCCACCAGTCTGCTGATGTCCTGCCTGCTGCTCACGCTCTTCGCCGTGGATTCACGGGACACGCTGTGGCTGCTCTTCGCGGTGCTCCTCGTGTACGGCGCGGCGGGCGTCGTCCAGGACGCGGCGGAGTCGGCGCTCGTCGCCGCCGCCGTCGACCCGGGCCTGCTCGGCGACTTCAACGGGCTGCGCACGACCGCCAACGAGGGCATGAAGATGGTGGCGCCGCCGGCCGGGGCGGGCCTGTACGCGGCGTACGGCGGACCGGGCGTGGCGCTGCTGGACGCGGCCACGTTCGTGCTGGCCACCGGTGTCTACGCCGCCCTGCGGGTCCGCGAGGCGCCGGCGCGGCGCCCCGCGTCGAACTGGCGGCGGCGCACCGCCGAGGGCGCCCGGTACCTGTGGGGGCACCCCGGGCTGCGCCCGCTCGTCCTCGCGGGCGGCGTCACGATGCTGTGCGCGGGCGTGAACGGCGCCACGGCCTACGCCGTCGTCGACGCCCTCGGCCACTCCCCCGCGTACGCCGGCGCGCTGTACGCCGTCCAGGGCGCCGGGTCCGTGGTGGTGGGGCTGCTCGCCGGACCGGCCCTGCGACGGCTGGGCGGACGGCGGTTCGCCACCGCGGGGATCGCCCTGCTCGCGGTGGCGCTGGCGGTGCGGGCGGCGCCGTACGACGCCGTGGCCCTGGCCACCAGCGCGGCGATCGGCGCGGGGCTGCCCGCGGTGCTGATCGCCGCCCTGACCGCCGTCCAGCACGAGACGCCGGGGCCGCTGCTGGGCCGGGTCACGGCGACGGCCGGCTCCCTGGTCTTCGCGCCCAACGTGCTCGGGCTCGCCGCGGGCGCGGCCCTGGTGGAGCTGACCGGCCCGCGCCTGCTGCTGCCGGCCGTGGGGGCGGTGCTGCTGGGGACGGCGGCGGTGCTGGCGTCCGCGCCGCGGCGGGCCGGACGAAGGCCGTCAGCCGCGTAGGGCCAGCCACTCCTGGAGTTCGACGAGGTTGCCCGCCGGATCCACGAGGTGGGCGACACGCATGCGGTCCGTCATGGGGGCCGGGCCGTGGACGAGTTCGGCACCCCGCGCGGTGACCTCCTCGCAGCAGCGGTCCAGGTCGTCGACCCGCAGGACGACGAGGGACCGGTGGCCGGCCGGGTCGTCGGCGAGTCCGCCCAGCACCTGGGCCAGCTGTGCGCGGTCCTGCAGGGCGATGCCCGCGGTGCCGCCGTCGGGGGTGAACTTCGCGTACGGGCCGTCCTCCGCCTCGAACTGCGGCTTCAGCCCCAGGACGTCCCGGTAGTAGCGGTAGCAGCGGGGGAAGTCCGTGACCAGGAGGCGGACCTGGGCGAGTTCCATGGGCATCCCTCCGTCGGAGCGCGACGAGGACTGCCGGGTCAGTCGGTGACGACCGGCCCGGACACCGTCGTCCGCACCTTACGCGAGGGCCGCGAGCCCCGCCCGCACCCCCTCCAGATCTCCGTCCGAAGCCAACCCCGCGTGGTACAGCCGCAGTTCCGTCGCCCCGAGGTCCCGGGCGCGGGCGGCGTCCGCGGCGAGGGTGCGGGGGCTGCCGCCCATGCCCGAGACCACCGTGAGGTTGGCGGCGAGGACGGTCCCGTCACCGGCCTGTTCGGCGAACGGCGTCAGCAGGCCCGCGCCGCCCGTGCAGGGGACGACCACGCCGTCCGCGACGGAGAGGATGTGCGCGGGGTCGACACCGGCGTTGGCGCCGCAGTGGTACGACACCGGGTCGGCGTGCAGCAGGACCTGGAAGCCGTCGGGCGCGGCGGCGCGGACCGCCGAGACCGCCGCCTCCTGGAGCGTGCGGGCCCGGTCGTCCCGCCACGCGCGGGTGGCGTTCGCGGGCGCGGCGCCGAGGAGCTTCTCGACGCCCGCCCAGCCCCCGTCCGAGGGCGCCGCGCCCCGCCACACCGGTTCCAGCGCGGTGCGCACGGCGGCGGCGAGCGCGTCGGCGTCGAGGCCCTGAGCGCCGTACCCCGCCCGGCAGTCGGGGCAGAAGCACAGCGACATCAGATACTGACCGGCGTCCCCGAGGGCCACCCCGCCGGTCTTGTCGTGGGCGTGCAGGTGGGCCAGCCCGTACCAGCCCAGCGACTCCAGTTCCGTGCCGCGCGCCCCGGGCCGCACCGCCGCCTCGGCGGCCAGGCCGGTGAGGTACGCGCGCGTGGCGGGCTGCGCGATGCAGGGCGCCCAGGGGTAGCGGTCGCCGTAGGCGTTGACCACGCAGGTGTGCGGGTGCTCCGCGCCGAGGCGGGAGCTGTGGGCGAGGACGACCCAGGTGTGCACCTGGAGGCCCGCCTCCGCGAGGGCGGCGGCGGCCTCGCCGTACGCGTCGCCGGGCGCCCAGTCACCGGCCTCGTACGGGCGGAGTGTGCGGCCCTGCCAGCGGGCGCCGTCCGGCGGGTAGAGGACGGCGGCGTGCTCGGCGGTGACGACGCGGTGGCGCGGGTGGCGCGGGGTGAGGGCGCGGGTGGAGTGGTAGGCGGCGGCGAGCGTCACCTGCGCCACGCCGAGGTCCGCGACGCGCGCGGGTGCTTCCGGGTCGCCGTTGACGTCCCAGGGGTAGACGAACGCCGAGGCCCTCACCGGCCGGCCCCTTCCCCGAGCAGTTCCTGACCCCGCTCGATGATCCGCGCGAGCTGCTTCACATGGTCCTCGGCCGGCTCCTGCAAGGGCGTGCGCACCTCCCCCACGTCCAGGCCGCGCAGCCGTACGCCCGCCTTGACCAGGGCGACGGCGTATCCGCGGCCCCGGGCGCGGAGTTCGACGAACGGCCGGTAGAAGCCGTCCAGCAGGCGGTGCGCCGTGGTGTCGTCGCCCTCGCGCAGCGCCCGGTGGAAGGCGACGGCGATCTCGGGGGCGAAGCAGAACACGGCGGAGGAGTACAGGGGGACGCCCAGCGCGCGGTAGGCGAGCTGGGTCTGTTCGGCGGTCGGGAGTCCGTTGAAGTACAGGAACTCGCCGTCGGGCAGCTCCGTGCGCACCGCGCTGACGATCCGCTGCATCAGGTCGAGGTCGCCGAGCCCGTCCTTGAGGCCGACGACGCCGTTCGTGCGGGCGAGTTCGACGACGCTCTCAGGGGTGAACACGGCGTTGTCGCGCTGGTAGACGATCACGGGCAGCGGGGTCGCGGCCGCCACCTCCCGGTAGTGCCGCACCAGTCCCTCCTGCCCGGCGAGCACCAGGTAGGGCGGCATGGCGAGCAGCCCGTCGGCCCCGGCCTCCTCGGCGAGGCGGGCGTAGCGCACGGCGAGGGCGGTGCCGTAGCCCGCGCCCGCGAGGACGGGCACCCGACCCGCGCTCTCCTCGACGGCCGCGCGGACGCAGGCCGCGAACTCCTCGGGCGTCAGCGCGTGGAACTCGCCGGTGCCGCAGCAGGCGAACACGGCGGCGGCACCGGCCTCGACCCCGCGGCGCACATGGGTGCGGTAGACGTCGAGGTCGAGTCCGCCGTCGGGTCCGTACGCCGTGACGGGGAAGAACAGCGGGCCGCTGGGCGCGGTGAGCCGGGCGGCGAGAGAGGCTGAGGTCACGGGCGCTCCCCATTCCAGGTGCAGGGTCGATTCACGGACGTCGTCATATTCATGACCTGCGTCTACATTTCTGAACGCGACCACGCTAAGCCGCACCACGAACACCGTCAAGCAGGCGCCCTCTTGACGCCCGACCACCTGCTCCTTAGCGTGTCCACACATCTGAACGTGAGGCACACACCGGCACGCGTGCGCACGCCTGCCGCTGTCCCAGACCGACCTAGGAGTCCCGAGGATGCCCGCTCCCCGCACCGTCCTGCTCACCGGCGCCGCCGGCGGCCTCGGCACCCTGATGCGGGAACTGCTCCCCGGCCACGGCTACCAGCTGCGCCTGCTCGACCTGCTCCCGGTCGAGGGCGAGCCGGACGCGATCGTCGCCGACCTCGCCGACCGGGACGCCCTGCGCGAGGCGGTCCGCGGCGTCGACGCGATCATCCACCTCGCGGGCATCTCCCTGGAAGCCTCTTTCGAGAAGATCCTCGCGGCGAACATCGAGGGCACGTACAACCTGTACGAGGCCGCCCGCGAGGAGGGCGTCGGCCGCGTCGTCTTCGCCTCCTCCAACCACGCCGTCGGCTACACCCCCCGGCCGCAGGGCGACGACCCTCTCATCCCCATCGACACGCCACGCCGCCCGGACACCTTCTACGGCCTGTCCAAGTGCTTCGGAGAGGACCTCGCCCAGCTCTACTGGGACAAGCACGGCATCGAGACCGTCTCCGTCCGCATCGGCTCCTGCTTCCCCGAGCCGACCAGCGTGCGCATGCTCTCGGTGTGGATGAGCCCCGCGGACGGCGCCCGCCTCTTCCACGCGGCACTCACCGCCGAGAACGTGGGGCACACCGTCGTCCACGGCTCCTCCGCCAACACCCGCCTGTGGTGGGACCTGACCTCCGCGCGGGCGCTCGGCTACGAACCGCAGGACGACTCCGAGCCGTACGCCGGCAAGCTCGTCGCCGAACAGGGCGACCTCGACCCCGGCGACCCGGCGCACGCCCGCCTGGGCGGCCACTTCGTGACCGACCCCCCGATCTGGCCGTACTGACCGGAAGACGACCACGCGAGAACGACCGAGGAAGCGGACGGGCACCGAACGGGCCCGTCCGCTTCCGCATGCGGGCATCCGCGCTGCCCGTTCTCACCCCGCCCCGCGCCGAACCCCAGGTCCGAGACGGGCACCCGGCAGCGCAAACGGGCACACCCGGGCAGTATCGGGTCCGCAACAGGCCTGGTCAGTGCCGCACGACCGCTGTAGAACTTCCCCCAAGGGCCACACGGGCCCGAACGGGCAACCACACGGCGACGAGGCGGTGAGGCAGGTGTTCGGCATGAGCACGGGGACAAGGACGACGGAAGAACGCCGGCACGAGATCGTGCGGGTCGCCCGCGCCACCGGCTCGGTCGACGTCACCGCGCTCGCCGCCGAACTGGGCGTCGCCAAGGAGACCGTACGCCGGGACCTGCGCGCCCTGGAGGACCACGGCCTGGTCCGCCGCACCCACGGCGGCGCCTACCCGGTGGAGAGCGCCGGTTTCGAGACCACGCTCGCCTTCCGCGCCACCAGCCACGTGCCCGAGAAGCGCCGGATCGCGTCCGCCGCCGTCGAACTGCTCGGCGACGCGGAGACGGTCTTCGTCGACGAGGGCTTCACCCCCCAGCTCATCGCCGAGGCCCTGCCCCGGGACCGGCCGCTGACCGTGGTCACCGCGTCCCTGCCGGTGGCGGGCGCGCTGGCCGAGGCCGGCGACACCTCCGTCCTGCTGCTCGGCGGCCGGGTCCGCTCGGGCACCCTGGCCACCGTCGACCACTGGACGACGAAGATGCTGGCCGGCTTCGTCATCGACCTGGCGTACATCGGCGCCAACGGCATCTCCCGCGAGCACGGTCTCACCACCCCCGACCCCGCGGTCAGCGAGGTCAAGGCGCAGGCCATCCGGGCCGCCCGCCGCACGGTGTTCGCCGGCGCGCACACCAAGTTCGGGGCGGTGAGCTTCTGCCGGTTCGCGGAGGTCGGCGCCCTGGAGGCCATCGTCACCAGCACGCTGCTGCCCTCGGCCGAGGCCCACCGCTACTCCCTGCTCGGCCCCCAGATCATCCGCGTCTGAGAACCACCCGACCCCGTCCCGCGCGGGCACACCCACACCCTCTACTGCCCTTTGCCTCCCGATAACTCCCCATACCTCCCCATACGTTCAGGAGCGATCCATGCGAACCCAGAGCCGACGGAGGCCGCGAGCCACGCTCGCCATGGCCGCCGCAGGGACGCTGCTCGCCCCGCTGCTCACCGGCTGCTGGGTCGGGGCGGGCGGCGCCGGATCCGGCGGCAACGCCATCAACGTCCTGATGGTCAACAACCCGCAGATGGTCGAGTTGCAGAAGCTCACCGCCGACCACTTCACCAAGGAGACCGGCATCAAGGTGAACTTCACCGTCCTGCCGGAGAACGACGTCCGGGACAAGATCAGCCAGGACTTCGCCAACCAGGCCGGCCAGTACGACGCCGCCACCCTCTCCAACTACGAGATACCGATCTACGCCCGCAACGACTGGCTGCACGAGATGGACTCCTACGTCGCCGAGGACCCGGCCTACGACGAGCAGGACATCCTCGGCCCGATGCGCGAGTCCCTCACCGCCGACGACGGCAAGCTCTACGGCCAGCCCTTCTACGGCGAGTCCTCCTTCCTGATGTACCGCAAGGACCTGTTCGCCAAGGCGGGCCTGACCATGCCCGAGCACCCCACCTGGACCCAGGTGGCCTCCTTCGCCGAGAAGCTCGACGGGTCCGAGCCCGGCATGAAGGGCATCTGCCTGCGCGGACTGCCCGGCTGGGGCGAGCTGATGGCACCGCTGACGACGGTCGTGAACACCTTCGGCGGCACCTGGTTCGACACGGACTGGCAGGCCCGGCTCGACTCCCCCGAGTGGGAGAAGGCGACGAAGTTCTATGTCGACCTGGTCCGCGAGCACGGCGAGTCCGGCGCCGCCCAGTCCGGCTTCGCCGAGTGCCTGAACAACATGACACAGGGCAAGGTCGCCATGTGGTACGACGCCACCTCCGCGGCCGGTTCCCTGGACGCCGCCGACTCCCCGGTCAAGGGCAAGATCGGCTACGCGCCCGCCCCGGTGGAGAAGACGGACTCCTCCGGCTGGCTCTACACCTGGGCCTGGGGCATCCAGAAGGCCTCCCGCAACGCCGACAAGGCCTGGAAGTTCGTCTCCTGGGCGTCCAGCAAGGAGTACGAGCAGCTGGTCGGCGACGAGATCGGCTGGTCCAACGTCCCGGCCGGCAAGCGCGCCTCGACGTACGAGAACCCGGCCTACGTCAAGGAGGCCGCCGCCTTCCAGGAGATGACTCGCAAGGCCATCGAGGGCGCCAGGCCCAAGGACCCCGGCGTGCAGCCGCGGCCCGCGCCCGGCATCCAGTTCGTCGGCATCCCCGAGTTCACCGACCTCGGTACCAAGGTCTCGCAGGAGATCAGCGCGGCCATCGCCGGACGCCAGTCCGTCGAGGAGGCCCTGAAGAAGTCCCAGCAGCTCGCCGAGCAGATCTCCGAGGAGTACGAGGGACGATGACCGCCACGACCACGGCCCCCTCGGCCGCACCCGAACACCCCCGCCCCGCCGTCCGCCCGCCGTCCAACCGGCTGCGCGCCTGGGCCACCCGAGCCCCGCTCCTCCCCGCCCTGATCTTCATGATCGTGGTCACCCAGCTGCCCTTCGTGGCGACGCTGGTGATCTCCTTCTTCGACTGGAACGCCCTCTACCCGGACGCCCGCAGCTTCACCGGCTTCGCCAACTACGGCGACGTCCTGAGCGACCCCGCCCTGCGCAAGTCGGTGTGGACGACGATCCTGCTCACCGTGGCGGTCGTCCTGGTCAGCCTGGTCCTCGGCCTGGCCCTCGCCCTGCTCCTCGACCGCAGGTTCAAGGGGCGCGGCGTGGTCCGCACCCTCCTGATCGCCCCGTTCCTGGTGGTCCCGGTCGCGGCGGCGCTGCTGTGGAAGCACGTCCTCTACAACCCCGAGTACGGCCTGCTCAACGGCCTGCTGCACTACGTCGGCGGACCCCAGCCGGACTGGATCTCCAACACCCCGCTGCTCGCGGTCGAGGCCTCGCTGGTGTGGCAGTGGACGCCGTTCATGATGCTCATCCTGCTGGCCGGACTGCAGAGCCGGGACCAGCAGCAGATCGAGGCCGCCCGGGTGGACGGCGCGGGCGACTGGCAGATCTTCGTCCACCTCACCCTGCCCCACCTGCGCCGCTACCTCGAACTTGGCGCCCTGCTCGGCTCGATCTACATCGTCCAGAACTTCGACGCGGTCTTCACGATCACGTCCGGCGGCCTGGGCACGGCCAACCTGCCCTACACCGTCTACCAGAGCTTCTACCAGGCCCACGAGAACGGCCTCGCCTCGGCCGCGGGCGTCCTGGTCGTCATCGGCTCGATCATCATCGCCACCTTCGCGCTGCGCGTGGTGTCGTCCCTGTTCCGCGAGGAGGTCGGCCGCGCATGAGCGCCACCGCCGTACGCCCCGTCGTCACCGACGCCAAGCCGCCCGTACGCACCCGCCGCACGGCCGGTGCCGGCCTCGGCCTGGTCGCCTGGCTGGTCGGGATCGTCTTCTTCCTGCCCATCGCCTGGATGGCGCTGACCTCCTTCCACTCGGAGTCGGACGCGGCGACCAACCCGCCGTCCTTCGCGGCGTCCCTGACCCTGGACGGCTACCGCGAGTTCTTCGGCGCGGGCGGCGGCGCCAGCCCCTGGCCCGCCCTGGTCAACTCAGCGGTCGCGTCCATCGCCTCGACCCTCTTCGTCCTGGTCCTGGCCCTGCCCGCCGCCTACGCCCTGTCCATCCGCCCGGTGAAGAAGTGGACCGACGTCCTGTTCTTCTTCCTGTCCACCAAGATGCTGCCGGTGGTGGCGGGCCTGCTGCCGATCTACCTGTTCGCCAAGAACACCGACATGCTGGACAACATCTGGCTGCTGGTCATCCTCTACACGTCGATGAACCTGCCGATCGCGGTCTGGATGATGCAGTCCTTCCTGGCCGAGGTCCCGGTCGCGATCATCGAGGCGGCCCGGGTGGACGGCGCGAAGCTGCCCACCATCCTGGTCCGCGTGGTCGCCCCCATCGCCCTCCCGGGCATCGCGGCGACGTCCCTGATCTGCTTCATCTTCAGCTGGAACGAACTGCTCTTCGCCCGGGTCCTGACGGGCGTGGTCGCCGAGACCGCCCCCGTCTTCCTGACCGGCTTCATCACCAGCCAGGGCCTCTTCCTGGCCAAGGTGTGCGCCGCGTCGCTCGTCATCTCCCTGCCGGTGCTCGCCGCGGGGTTCGCCGCCCAGGACAAACTGGTCCAGGGCCTGTCGTTGGGAGCCGTGAAATGAAGGCCGCCGTCATCGAGTCCGTGGGCCGCGCCGTCGTCACCGAGGTCCCCGACCCGACGCCAGGGCCGCGCGAGGTCGTCGTCGAGGTCGCCGCCTGCGGCCTGTGCGGCACCGACCTGCACATCCTCCAGGGCGAGTTCGCGCCCAAGCTCCCGATCGTGCCGGGCCACGAGTTCGCAGGCTCCGTGGTCGGCGTCGGCGCCCAGGTCACGGAGGTGGCGGTCGGCGACCAGGTGGCCGTCGACCCCTCCCTGTACTGCTACGAGTGCCGCTACTGCCGAACCGGTCACAACAACCTCTGCGAGCGCTGGGCCGCCATCGGGGTGACGACGGCGGGCGGCGCGGCCCAGTACGCGGTGGCGCCGGTCGCGAACTGCGTGAAGCTCCCCGAGCACGTCCGCACCCAGGACGCGGCCCTGATCGAGCCGCTCTCCTGCGCCGTCCGCGGCTACGACGTCCTCCAGTCCCGCCTCGGCGCCCACGTCCTGATCTACGGCTCCGGCACGATGGGCCTGATGATGCTGGAGCTGGCCAAGCGCACCGGCGCGGCCAGCGTCGACATGGTCGACCTCAACCCTGCGCGCCTGGAAACGGCCCGCGGCCTCGGCGTCTCGGCCTCGGCCGCGACCCCCGACGAGCTGGACCGCCCCCAGGGCTGGGACCTGGTCATCGACGCCACGGGCAACGCGGCGGCGATCCAGGACGGCCTCGACCGCGTCGCCAAGGCCGGCACCTTCCTCCAGTTCGGCGTCGCCGACTACGCGACCCGCGTCCAGATCGACCCGTACCGCATCTACAACCAGGAGATCACCATCACGGGTTCGATGGCCGTCCTGCACAGCTACGAACGCGCGGCGGAGCTGTTCGCGAACGGCGTCCTGGACCCGGACGTCTTCATCAGCGACCGCATCGAACTGGCGCGCTACCCGCAGGCCCTGGAGCAGTTCGCGGCGGGCGTGGGCCGCAAGATCGTGGTCGTCCCGTAACCATCTAGCCCGTCCGGCGCTTGAGGACGAGGCCGTCCAGGCCGAAAGCGGGGGCCTGGGGGCGGCAGCCCCCAGGGACGGGAAGGGAAGGGGCGGCGGGGGCGAAAACCCATGGGGACGCTGCCCCCACCCCCCGTACGATCCCCCGCATGCCCAAACCGAACGGCTTCGCCTACACCACCGCATCCGGCACCGTCCACATCACCCACCACAACCACCCCGCCACCACCCTCAACGGCTCCCGAGCCGCCCGCTTCCTCGAAGAGGTCACGTCCGGCGACCCCCAGCTGGTCATGGCCCGCTGGACCGGCAACTACAAGCACGGCAACGAACGCACGGCCCGCAACCACCCCCGAAACCGCCGCTGACCAGGCGGAACAGGGCCCCGACCCGATTGGCCCCCGGGTAAGGGAACGGTAAAACGCCCTCGCTCGTTCACCCGGCATGACAGCTATGACCCCCGGCTCGAACATCCCCCTCTCCGCCGCCCGCGTGACGGTGGACGTCGCCGCGCCCGTGCGGCTCGACGTATCGGGCCTGCTGCTCACCGCCGACGGCAAGGTGCGCTCCGACGACGACTTCATCTTCTACAACCAGCCCACCGGCCAGGGCGTGACCTACCGCTCCGGCGGCGGCAGCGCCCCGGACGCGATCGTGGTCGACACCTCCGCCGTCCCGCCGGGCATCGAGAAGATCGTCGTCACCGCCAGCCCGGACGCCGCCGGCCAGACCTTCCAGGGCATCGAGCCGACCGCCACCATCCGCAACGCGGACGACAACTCGGTGCTCGCCACCTTCACGCCCCCGCAGCTCGGCACCGAGACCGCGCTGGTGATCGTCGAGGTCTACCTGCGCAACGGCGCCTGGAAGGCCCGCGCGGTCGGCCAGGGCTACTCCAACGGGCTGGCCGGCATCGCCACGGACTTCGGCGTCACGGTGGAGGAACCGGCCGCCCCGGCGACGCCGCCCCAGCCCCAGGCGGTCACGCCACCGCCGCCCCCCGCGGCCGCGCCCACGATGCCCGCCGCCCCGCCCGCCCCGCCCGCCGCACCCCCGGCCCCCGCCCCGGGCACCGGCAAGATCAACCTCGACAAGGGCCGGGTCAGCCTCCAGAAGAACCAGACGGTGTCCCTGGTCAAGGGCGGCCGGCCGGTGCTCTCCCAGGTCAAGATGGGCCTCGGCTGGGAGCCGGCGTTCCGCGGCAAGGACATCGACCTGGACGCCTCCGTCATCGCCTACGGCCCGCAGCGCAACCACATCGACAGCTGCTACTTCGGCAAGCTCTCGATCGTCAACGGCGCGATCAAGCACTCCGGCGACAACCTGACCGGCGAGGGCGGCGGCGACGACGAGGTGATCGTCGTGGACCTGGGCCGGCTCCCGCAGGAGGTCAGCGGCCTGGTCTTCACGGTGAACTCCTTCTCGGGCCAGAAGTTCACCGAGGTCGCCAAGGCCTACTGCCGCCTCATCGACGCCGCGAGCGGCGAGGAGCTGGTCCGCTTCGACCTCACCAGCGCCGAGCCGCAGACCGGCGTGATGATGGCGAAGCTGATCCGCCAGTTCTCCGGCGAGTGGGAGATGACCGCCATGGGCGACTTCGTCAAGTCCCGCACGGTCCGCGGCATGGTGAAGCCGGCCGCGCAGGCGCTGTAGGCGACCGGAGGACACCTGGGGGCGCCCGACGGCGGGCGCCCCTGGGGGTCTAGTCCCGCCCCAGTCCCTCCACGAGCAGGGACAGGTAACGCCGTACGGCCGTGCCGTCCACCTCGTCGGCCGCCTCGGCCGCCGTCACCACGCCGTGCAGCAGTCTCAGCACCTCGACCGGCTCCACGTCCGTCCGCAGCGCACCGGCCTCCTGCGCGGCCCGCACGAGCCGGGTCGCCGCGCCGCGCACGCAGTCGCCGCACGCGGGCCCGCCGCCGGTGACGGCCGTGCCGAGCAGCGCCTTGAGCCCGCGCACCTGGAGCATCCCGACGGCCAGCTCGTCGAGCCACGCCATGAGCGCCGCGCCCGGCGGCCGCGCGGCCGCGATCACGTCGGCGCGGGCCGCGATCGCCTCCAGCCGCTCCAGGTAGGCGGCCTCCAGCAGCGCCTGCCGCGTCGGAAAGTGCCGGTACAGAGTGCCGACGCCCACCCCCGCGCGCCGGGCGATGTCGTCCAGGGAGGCACCCTCACCGTGCTCGGCGAACGCTTCCGCCGCCACCGCCAGCAACCGCTCACGATTACGCCGGGCATCCGCCCGCATGGGCCTGACCTGCGCCACAGCCCCTCCCTGCACAGCGGGCAACCTTCCGGGCACCCTACCGCGCGCGCTCGGCACGGCCCTCCCAGGGCCAGTCGGCGTCCCGGCCCGCCTCGAGCAGCGCAACCATCCGGAACGCTGCGTCCGAGAGCCCGCCGAAGGTGTGCCGGTTCGCCCGGCCCGACGGACCGTGGCCCGCCCGGTACCCGGCGAGGTTCCAGGTGTACACGGGCACGTGCGGCGGCACCTGCTCGGTCGGGTCGCCGTACCGGCTGTGGGCGTACTGCTCGTCGGTGACGATCAGTACCCGGTCGTGCTTCTTGTAGTGGCGCCGCACCGCCTCGGTGGTGTCGGTGCCGCCGAGGTCGCCGAAGCGGGCCAGGACCTTCAGCACCGACTCGCCCTCGCGGTACCTCACGCGGTTGCTCGACGAACCGAACTCGACCAGGTCCGCGTCGGCCGCCCGCAGCGCCAGCGCCGTGCCGAAGACGGCCGCCGCGTCGGCCCGGGTGAGCTCGGAGCGGTCCGACATCCGCGAGAAGAACATCGAGCCCGAGCGGTCCACGAGGACCAGCGTCCGGCCGCCCAGCGCGGGCACGTTGGCCAGCGAGTGGCCGAGCGCCTGCTCCAGGGGGTACGACCAGCGCAGCGACGGCGCGTGCCGGTACGCGGCGAGGTAGCGGAAGGGGAACTGCCGCGAGCGCCCCACCTCGGCCGGGTCGCTGATCCGCGCCGCGACCCGGGCGGCGACCTCGTCCGAGACACCGGCCTCGTCGAAGTTCCGGAGGTTGCGGAGCAACGCCATCGCTCCCATGGACGGGATCACCGCTTCCCAGGCGGCCTTGTCCATCGGCCCCTGGAGCCAGCCGGCCAGCATCTCCCACGTGATGCCCGCCGCCGCGAGCCGCTCGGCGCCGTCGGGTGCCGTGACCACGGCTCGCCGCTCGGCGACGGGCAGCGCCATCAGCTCGCGGTGCGCGGTCAGGACGCGGTTCGAGGCGGGCGGCACCGCGGTGTCCGGGTTGTGCCGGCGGTCGAGGGCGTACTGGAACAGCTCGCCCTGCCAGGGCTTGTCCGGGTCGGGCGCCGCGTGCACCAGGTTGAGGATGTCGCCGAAGCGGTACCCCTTGGACGCGGTGTCGTACTTCAGCAGCGACTTGCCGTGGTAGAGCCGCCGCACGGCGTCGGCGATCCCCCGCTTGACCGGCTTGGGCACGGCGCGCCCGTACGTCGCGGTCCAGTACGCGAGCAGCTCACCGGGCTCGTCGGGCCGTCGCAGGACGGAGGCGACGACCTGCCGGTTCGCCGGTCCGTCGGTGACTCCGGAGTCGAGCCGCGCCTTGACGTACTCGGCGGCGCCGACGATCGAGGCGGTGCGCAGGTTGCCCTCGCCGCGCAGCCAGCCGAGCAGGCCGGCCGTCCAGGACGGGTCGGAGAGGGCGAGTTCGCGCACCAGCGTGGCGAAGCGGTCGTCGCGGGCGGCGCCGCTCTCGTAGAAGGTCTGCTGGGACACGAAGTTGGCCACCGACAGCAGAAAGAGCTCGGAACGCGCGTCGCGCTCGGCGCCCCGGCCGCCCTCGCAGGTGCGCAGCACGCGGCCCGTCGAGGTCACGCGCGAGGTGGGCTGTGCCTTCGCGGCCTTGGTGTTGAATCGCGCCATGGTGAATTCCCCCGAATTCTCGAAAGCTGGAACATTTCCGGAGGGAGACACGGCAGCGGAAGGGTGCCCGAGGTCGGAATCGGCGACGGGACTGTGCGGATGCTCTGCCGAATTGAGCTACACCGACCCGAAGTCGATGACGGGATTCGAACCCGCAACCGTCCGATCAAAGGAAGTATCCGCTGCCTGCGCACCGGGCACCCTTCGACTGCTGGGCCTCCCGAGATCAAGTGGGCTGCGGCATGGGATTCTTTTTGCAGAAGAAGTAGCCGCGGCCCGCGCACCGGGAGGTGCGTGAAGTTGTAGGTGTCCAGAGTTCAGGTCGGCGGAACCGACAAGGTGCTCTAACCCCTGAGCTACACCGGCGCGTTGTGCCGGTGACGGGACTCGAACCCGTGGCCGCCCCATTATGAGTGGAAGTAGGTCCTGCCTTCGCACCTGGACGTTCATCACTCTAAAAGGGCGGTCGTCGGTCGGGCGACCGATTTAATTACCGGCGCTTCTGGCGCTTCCACGGCCCGGTGATGGCGAGCATGATGCCCGGCGTCTGGATGTTGGCGTAGAGGGTCCGGCCGTCGGGCGAGAAGGTGACGCCGGTGAACTCGCTGTATTCGGGGTCGTCCTCGGTGCCGAGGTTCAGTTCGTTGCGGGCGATGGGGTAGGTGCGGCCGCTGTCGGTGGCGCCGAACAGGTGCTGGACCCCGTCGCCGTCCTCGGCGACGACCAGGCCGCCGTACGGGGAGACGGTGATGTTGTCGGGGCCGTCGAAGGCGCCTTCGGCGGACGGGTCGGCGTTGACGCCGAGCAGGACCTTCAGCGTCAGGGTGCGGCGCTTGGGGTCGTAGAACCAGACCTGGCCGTCGTGCGGGCGGCCGGGGCTCTCGTCACGGGCGAAGGAGGAGACGATGTAGGTGCCGCCGTCGGCCCACCACATGCCCTCCAGCTTGCGCGCGCGGGTGACCTCACCGGCGGCGAACTGCTTGCGCACGGAGGTGGTCCGCGCGTCGCGGTCGGGGACGTCGACCCAGTCGACGCCGTAGACGGTGCCGGTCTTCGTGGCGCGGGACAGATCGTCGACGAACTTGCCGCCGGAGTCGAAGCACTTGAAGGCCTGGAGGACCCCGGCGTCGTCGGCGAGGGCGCGCAGCCGGCCGCGGCCGTGCCGGAAGTGCTCCGGCGGGGTCCAGCGGTACAGGAGGCCGTTGGGTCCCGAGGCGTCCTCGGTGAGGTAGGCGTGGCCGCGCTTGGGGTCGATGACGACGGCCTCGTGGGCGTAGCGGCCAAGCGCCTTGACGGGCTTGGGGTCGCGGTTGGCGCGGCGGTCCTCGGGGTCGACCTCGAAGACGTAGCCGTGGTCCTTGGTCATCCCCTCCTCGCCGGCCTTGTCCTCGGTCTCCTCGCAGGTCAGCCAGGTGCCCCACGGGGTGCTGCCGCCCGCGCAGTTGGTGGCGGTACCGGCGATGCCGACCCACTCGGCGACGTGTCCGCCGCGGCGTACCTCGACGACGGTGCAGCCGCCGGCGGCGGCCGGGTCGTAGACGAGGCCCTCGGTGAGCGGGACGGGGTGCGGCCAGTCGTCGCGGTGGCCGCCGAGCTCGTGGTTGTTGACGAGGAGGGTGGTGCCGCGCGGCCCGTCGAAGGCGGCGGTGCCGTCGTGGTTGGACGGGGTGTACTCGCCGGACTCCAGCTTGGTCCGGCCGGAGTAGGTGATGATCTCGTACCGGAAACCGGCGGGCAGGGCGAGGATGCCGTCCGGGTCGGGGAGCAGCGGCCCGTAGCCGACCCCGCCGTGGCCGTGGTGGTCGTGGTGACCGTCGTGCCCGTGGCCGTGCTCCTCCCCCACGCTGTCGGTGTCCGTGGACGCGAGGGCGTTCGGGGCGGTGGCGAGGGCGCCGACGCTGCCCGCCAGTACGACCCCGGCGCCGGTGAGCGCGGATCGGCTGGCGAAGTCCCTGCGGGTGAGCGACATGGTGTCTCCTGTGACGGTGGGCGAGCCGTGGAGGGTGGCGGACCTCGATCCGGCGTCACGGTTCCGCCCGCGCCTGAACGGGGATCCCGCCGGTGCCTGAACGGAAGTTGAACTGGCGGAGACCTCTCCCCCGCCCTCGGGCCGCCGCCTGCCGCGCCCCGTACGCCGCTCGGCCGCGGCCCCGCTTTCCGGTCGCCCTCGGCCGCCGCCCGCCCCCGTACGCCGCCGTACGGCGCTCAGCCGCCCTGCTGGGAGCGTGCCTTGAACGCCGCCTTGCGGGCCTCCTTGGCGATCTTCTTGTCGGGGTGCAGCCGCCCCATCGCCTCCAGGACCTCCGGGGTGGCCGGGTGCTCGACCCGCCAGACCGTGTCGAAGAAGCCGCTGTGCTGGCGGGCGAGGCCCTCCACCAGGGCGCGCAGTTCCTCGGAGTTGCCCTCGGCGGCGAGCTGGGCGGCGACGGTGTCGATGGTCAGCCAGAAGACCATCTCCTGCGGCGGTGCGGGCACGTCCCGGGCCCCGTGCTCGGTGAGCCAGACCCGGGCCAGGCCGCCCAGTTCGGCGTCGTCGAGGACCTCCCGCAGCGCGGGCTCGGCCTCCGCGCCGACGAGGGAGAGCGCCTGCTGGCAGCGCAGCCGGCGCAGCGGTGCGCCGGGGTCGGAACCGCGGGCCGCCGCGAGCAGTTCGCGGGCGGCGTCGAGCGGGCTCCGCCCGGCCAGCCACAGCTCGGTCTCGGCGTGGGCCGCGGCCGGCGGGAAGGGGGCGGTGCCGTCGAGCAGCGCGTCGGCGCCCTTGTCGGTGAGGTCACCGACGGCGGGGGCCTCGAAGCCTGCGTCCAGGAGCCGGGCGCGCAGTCCGTACAGCCCGAGCGGGGTGAGCCGCACCATGCCGTAGCGGGTGACGTCGGCGTCGTCGACGGGGGCGGCGGGCTCCTCGTCGGCGTCGGCCATGAGCGCCTCGTCGACCGGCTGGTATTCGACGAGACCGACGGGTTCGAGGAGCCGGAACTGGTCGTCCAGGCGCATCATCGCGTCCGACACCTGTTCGAGGACCTCGTTGCTGGGCTCGCCCATGTCGCTGGGCACGATCACGGAGGCGGCCAGCGCGGGCAGCGGCACCGGGGTCTCGCCGGGGCCCTCCTCGCCGACGGTGAGCAGGTAGAGGTTGCCGAGCACACCGTCGAGGAACTCGGACTCGGCTTCGGGGTCCCAGTCGAGGGAGGACAGGTCGACCTCGCCGCCCTCGGCCATCGCGTCGACCAGGTCGTCGAGGTCGGGCACGCTCGCGTCGGCGAGCACGGCCTCCAGGGCGGTGAGCCACACCCCGAGCACGTCCTGGGGGGAACCGCCGGTGAGCAGGGCGAGGTCCTCGCCCGCGGCCACGGTGCCCGCCTCCTCGTCGGTGATCTCGACGAGCCCGGTGTCCACGGCGATCCGCCAGGCCTCGCTCGCGTACGCGGCGGCGTCGTCCCCACTCAGCCCGAGCTGCTCGGCCGCCGCCGGCAGCTGCTCCTCGACGAGTCCGCCCCCGGCGTCGACGCGGGTGCCGGGACCGGCCCAGCGGGCCAGCCGCGCGGCCCGGGCGAGCACCGGCGCGGACAGCGCGTCGCGGGCCAGCTCCGCTTCGGGGCGCAGCCGTGCGGGCGGCAGGGTGGAGCTGTCTGACATCGGAAGTTTCTCCTCGCGCGCCTCTTGACCGCCGTACGGCCGCGTTCGGACCGCGTACGGCTCAACGGCTCAGCCTAGACGGGTTTCGCCCCATGCCGCCCGGTTCATCTCCCCGTCGGGTGGTGTACATGGCCGAAACCTTGACAACTGGCCGGAGCAGGCAGGAGATTGACGCGCGTAGAGTCCCGCGCCGCGTCACATCCCCGGAGGGATCCGTTGGCCAGCAAGTCCTCCGCGCGCCTCGCCGCGCTCACCGTCGCCGCCGTCTGTTCGGCGTCCACCGTCGTCCTCACCGCGCCCGCGCACGCCGGCCCCGCACCGGCCGGCTCCGTGCGGATCCACGACGTCCAGGGCAGCACCCGGCTGTCCCCGTACGCCGGCCGGCAGGTCACGGACGTGGCCGGAATCGTCACCGGCGTCCGCGGCTACGGCTCCTCCAAGGGCTTCTGGATCCAGGACCCGCGGCCGGACGCGGACCCGGACACCAGTGAGGGCGTCTTCGTCTTCACGAGCAGGCCCCCCGAGGTCGCCGTCGGAGACGCGGTCACCGTCTCCGGCACGGTCTCGGAGTACGTCCCCGGCGGCACGTCCTCGGGGAACCAGTCGCTGACCGAGATCACCCGCCCGACGGTCACCGTCGTCTCCAGCGGCAACGCGGTCCCGGCCGCGACGACCGTCTCCGCCCGCTCCGTGCCCCGGGCGTACGCCCCGGAGGGCGACGCGAGCGCGAACGGGTCGGTCAACGCCCTGCCGCTGAGGCCCGCGCAGTACGCCCTGGACTACTACGAGTCCCTGGAGGGCATGAACGTCCGGGTGTCCGACGCCCGCGTCGTCGGCGCCTCGGATCCGTACACCGAGCTGTGGGTCACGGTGAAGCCCTGGGAAAACGCCAACCGCCGCGGCGGCACGGTCTACGGCTCCTACGACGACCAGAACACCGGCCGGCTGCAGATCCAGTCGCTGGGCAAGCCGGCCGACTTCCCCGAGGCGAACGTGGGCGACACGCTGGCCGGCACCACCGCCGGTCCGCTGGACTACAACCAGTACGGCGGCTACACCCTGGTCGCGAGCGAGATCGGCACCCTGGAGAGCGGCGCGACGGAGCGCGAGTCGACCCGTCGGCAGAGCGCGCGCGAGCTGGCGGTGGCGACGTACAACGTCGAGAACCTCGACCCGTCGGACGACACCTTCACCGCGCACGCCGAAACGATCGTGCACCACCTGAAGTCCCCCGACATCGTGTCGCTGGAGGAGATCCAGGACAACAACGGCGCCACGGACGACGGCACCGTGGCGGCCGATGCGACGGTCACCAGGCTGATCGACGCGATCGTCGCGGCCGGCGGCCCGCGCTACGACTGGCGGGGCATCGACCCGGTGGACAAGGCGGACGGCGGCGAGCCCGGCGGCAACATCCGCCAGGCGTTCCTCTTCAATCCCGAGCGGGTCTCCTTCACCGACCGCGCGGGCGGCGACGCCACCACCGCGACCGGGGTGCGCAAGGCGCGCGGCAAGGCGGCGCTGACCTTCTCCCCCGGCCGGGTCGACCCGGCAAACCCGGCCTGGGAGGACAGCCGCAAGCCGCTGGCCGGTGAGTTCGTCTTCCGCGGCCGGACGGTCTTCGTCATCGCCAACCACTTCAACTCCAAGGGCGGCGACCAGGGTCTGACGGCGCAGTACCAGCCGCCGTCGCGCGGCTCGGAGACCCAGCGCCACGCCCAGGCGACGGTGGTGAACACCTTCGTCAAGGAGATCCTGGCCGCCCAGAAGAACGCGGCCGTCGTCGCTCTCGGCGACATCAACGACTTCGAGTTCTCCCGGACCGCCCGCATCCTGGAGGGTGACGGAGCCCTGTGGTCGGCGGTGAAGTCGCTGCCGAGGAGCGAGCGTTACTCGTACGTCTACCAGGGCAACAGCCAGGTCCTGGACCAGATCCTGGTCAGCCCGTCGGTGCGCCGCGCCGGACACCTGTCCTACGACAGCGTGCACGTCAACGCCGAGTTCCACGACCAGATCAGCGACCACGACCCGCAGGTGCTGCGGTTCCGTCCGTGACCGGCCGGCAGTGGGGGCGGGTTCCGCGGCTTCGTCGGCTTCAGCGGGGCACGAGGCCCAGCACGTGGTCGTAGCGGCTGACCGTGCCGCCGCGCACGCCCGGCCAGTCGTGCACCCGCTTCCACTCGGGCGTCGCCGAGCCGACACCGTCCCCGGGTGCGGCGAGGGCGTCGAGGTGGGCCTGTGCGCTCTCCCACTCGGCGTAGTTGAGGACGCGGGTGCCGTCGGTGCTGAGGTGGAAGTGGGCGGAGATTCCTCCCGGGCTCGGTGTCGGCTCGCTCTCCAGGGCCTCGAAGACGGCGTCGACCCAGGCGCGCTGCCGGTCGGGGTCGGGTCCCTCGAACTCGACGTCCACGATCACGATGCAGCCGGGGACCGCGGCTGCCGCCCGGTCCTCGCGGGTGGCGCTGCGGTAGCGCCGGTACCTGCCGAGCCCCAGCCGCTCGATGCCCGGCACGGCGGTGTCGATCTCGTCGACGCGCTCCTGCCGTTGGGTCTTCACGAAGGCCTCGTAGGCCTGCTCGCTCGCCCACTGGGAGTGGTGCAGCAGCGTGCTGCCGTCGTGCCCGGTGTAGACGTGGTAGCCGTGCAGGTCTTCGGCGGGCCAGGGCCGGCTCTCCCAGGTGCGGGCGATGGCGTCGACGGTCTGCCGCTGCCGTTCGGGGGTGCCGACCCGCCAGGTGCTGAAGAAGGGCGCCCGGACGTCGGAGCGGGTGAGGTCGGGGTGGGCGTCGGTACGGCGGGTCATGCCGGCCTCCAGTGATCGGTGGTCGTCGTGTGCACGCACCACCCTCCGACCTCGACCAAGGTTGAGGTCAAGTACCTCCGGTACCGGCGGAGCGTGGTGCGGCGAGAGGCCCCGCCCGGAGCCCCTCGCCGCACCGCGCCCCCGGGCGGGCGCTCAGCAGTGCCCGTGGTGACGGCGCCGCACGAGGCTCGCCGCGACCACCATGCCCGCCGCCGCCCCGGCGGCCAGCACGGCGCGCGGATGCCCGAGCCCGGACCGCACCGTGCCGCGGGCCCGCCCGGGCGACGCGTGCCGCTCCGCGGCATCCCGGGCCCGGCCCGCCTTGTCGTGCGCGGTGTGCCCGGCCCGGCCCGCCTTGTCCTGGACGGTGTGCCCGGCGTGCGCTGCGGAGCTGCGCAGTTGCACGCTCATGGCGCCGGCCCTGTCCTTCAGGTCGGCGGCCCTGGCCTTGGCGCGGCCCTTCACGTCGGCCTTGCCCGCCAGCTCCTCCACGGTGTCGCCGAGCTGGCCGCGGGTCTGTTCGATCTGCCTCCGCAGCTCGTCGGGGCCCTTTGCCCCGCCGACCGGCTGCTCGGTGGAGCCGCTCCTCGAGCCGTCCCGGCTCGTCGCGTCGGTCATCGATGTGCCCTTTCCCTGATCTGGTCCACGTCGGCCCTGACGCTGCCGAGGGTCTCCTCGGGCTTGGGTGGCACGGCCCGGCGGAGCTGGGCGCGACCGGTCATGGCCAGTACGCCGGCGATCACGAAGAGCGCCGCCGTCACGATGAGCGCCGCGGCCCAGACGGGCAGTACCAGCGAGAGCGCGGCGGCGGCCGTGCCGGCCAGCGCGAACAGGCCCACGTAGGCGATGGCGCCCGCGGCACCGAGCATTCCGCCGCCGCGCCCCGCGCGCTTGCCCTTCTCGGCCAGTTCCATCTTGGCGAGGGCCACTTCCTGGCGCACGAGCCGGGAGAGCTGTTCGGTGGCCTGCCCGACGAGTTCGCCCACGGAGTGCTGCTCGTCGCGCACCGGCCTGGTGTGCATGGTTCCGGTCACGGTGTTCCCGCCTCCTCTCGGTTCGGAGCACCCCGGGTACCCCGGGCCGAGCGGCGCTACCCCTGCCCGCACCCGCACCCTCGCCGTCCCTGACTCCTCCCCCCACTCCGAAGCATTCCTTACAGGTACCTCGTAGCAGATTTAAGTGGAGCTACACTGTTCGGCCGCCGACACTACTCCCATGACGACAGACGACGACTCCGCCCCCTTCGGCCGCGCCCTGTGCGCCATGGTCACGCCCTTCACCGGGTCCGGCGCGCTCGACCTCGACGGTGCGCAGCGGCTCGCGGACCGGCTGGTCTCGCGGGGCTGCGACGGCCTGGTGCTGTCCGGCACCACGGGCGAGTCGCCGACCACCACGGACGCCGAGAAGGCGGCGCTGGTGACGGCGGTCCGGGAGGCGGTCGGGGACCGGGCGGCACTCGTCGCCGGGGTCGGCACCGCGGCGACCCGGCACACCGTGGAACTGGCCCTGGCCGCCGAGAAGGCCGGGGCGGACGGACTGCTGGTGGTCGCGCCGTACTACAGCAGGCCGCCGCAGGACGCCCTGGAGGCGCACTTCCGCGAGGTCGCCGACGCGAGCGGCCTGCCCGTGATGCTGTACGACATCCCGGGCCGCACCGGCACCCGTATCGAACCCGACACCGTCGTCCGGCTCGCCGCGCACCCGCGCATCGTCGCCGTCAAGGACTGCGCCTACGACCTCCTCGGCGCCCAGAAGGTGCTGTCCCGCACCGGTCTGGCCTACTACGCGGGCTGCGACGAACAGATCCTCCCCCTCTACGCGATCGGAGCGGCGGGGTACGTCAGCACCGTCGCCAACGTCGTGCCGGAGCTGTTCCGGGCCGTCCTCGACGCCTTCGACGCGGGCGACACCGGCCGGGCCGCCCTGCTCCAGCGGCGGGCGGTCCCGCTCGTCGAGTCGATGATGGCGGCCGGCCTGCCCGGCACGGTCACCGCCAAGGCCCTCCTCGGCGCACTGGGCCTGCCGGCGGGCCCGGTCCGCGCACCGCTGCGGTCCGCGGACCGGGAGACCACGGCCTCTCTGCTGGCGGCCTACGAGGAACTGGCCGCCGACGCCGGTCAGTTCCAGGCGTAGCCGTCGCCGAACAGCAGGGTGTGCTCCAGCACGTCCTCCGCGGGGTCGTCGATCTGCCCGACGTGGACATTGAGGAGCCCCACCCGGGGGCCGTTGTGGGAGCCGGTCGTCGTCTCGTCGGCGTGCGCGGCGCCCGCGGCCCACACCGACCCGCAGCACACCAGCACCGCGGCCCCCGCCCCGGCCAGCAGGCGCGCCACGGCCCTCACCCGCTCGTCCGGCGTCTCGGTCGTGTTCTCAGGCGTCATCCCAGGTCCTCGTCTCGTCGGATCGGCGTCTGATCGGACTCTGCGTCCACCCGTTCATCCGCCAAGACCACCGGAAAGTCACGGGCGGTCATCCGTACGTGCGGGATACGGTGCGCGCGATGAGCAGAAGACGCTACGTGGCCCGGGGCGTCCCGGGCGGATACCGCATCTGGGACACCAAGGGCCGCCGCTGGTGGGGCGACCACTACGAGCTGTGCCCCGACGACCTCCTGACCGAGCTGAACGGCGCGGCAGACCAGGCCCGTATCACCGCGCTGCTGAAGAGGTACCGGGCCCTGAAAAGGTGAGCCCCGTAGGCTGGGCGCGCGCAGGAGACCGACAGGAGCGACAGGAGGCGGCCGAGATGCCGGAGAAGACACCGGACAGGACGCCGACCGGGCCGACGCCGGCCGAGGTGACGGCCGAGCTGGCCGGGCTCGAGGACCCGCGGATCCGGGCCGTGAACGAGAAGCACGGCGACGACCACGGTGTGAACCTCACCAAGCTGCGCGCGCTCGCGAAGCGCCTGAAGACACAGCCCGAACTCGCACGCAGCCTCTGGGCCACGGACGACACCGCCGCCCGCCTGCTGGCCCTCCTGGTCTGCCGCCCGAAGTCCTACGACCGCGACGAACTGGACACCATGCTGCGCCGGGCCCGCACCCCCAAGGTGCACGACTGGCTGGTGAACTACGTGGTGAAGAAGAACCCGCACGCCGAGGAACTGCGCGTGGCCTGGACCGCCGACCCCGACCCGGTGGTCGCGAGCGCCGGCTGGGCGCTGACCACGGAACGCGTGACGAGGAACCCGGCGGGTCTCGACCTCACGGCCCTGCTGGACACCGTCGAGTCCGAGATGAAGGACGCCCCGGACCGCCTCCAGTGGGCGATGAACCACTGCCTGGCCCGGATCGGCATCGACCACCCCGAACACCGAGCCCGCGCCCTCGCCATCGGCGAACGCCTCGGCGTCCTGAAGGACTACCCGACTCCCCCGGGCTGCACCTCCCCGTACGCCCCCGCCTGGATCACGGAGATCGTGCGCCGCCAAGAGGAGCAGGCCGCCCCCGCAACCACCTGAGCGCCCTCCCCGCAAGAAACGGACAGGGCGCTCACCGAACCGCCGTCGGTCAGTTGTGGCTGTTCTGATCACCCTCCAGGTCAGACGCCTGACCCGGGCCATGGGCCGTATCGGGGCCGTCCTGGGAGTGGTCCGGGCCGCGAAGGACACGATCGACGGCGGCCCGAGTGCGCGTCTCGCTGTTCGGCATCAGGTGCGTGTAGGTGCGCAGCGTGAAGCTCGGGTCGTGGTGCCCGAGGTACTCGCTCAGGGCCTTGATGCTCTCCCCCGCGTCCAGGAGGACGGACGCGTAGAAGTGGCGCAGCGCGTGCATACCGTTCTCACGGCCGAGGGGTATGCCGGCAGAAACGAGCGCCGGGTGCCACACGGCCCGGTTGAACCGAGTCCGGTGCAGCGACTGGCGCCCCGCGTTGACGAACAGCAGCGAGGCAGTGACGGGCGGCCCGTCCGGCGCCTTCCACGGCAGGGTGAGGTCCACCGGCTGATGCCTGGTGATGTGCGCCTCCAGCGCGGCGGCGACCGATTCGGGCAGCGGCACGTGGCGTTCCTTGCCACCCTTGGGCGGCCCGAAGACCGCCTGAACACCACGGATGAGCTTGACCTGCCGAGTGACGCGCAGGACTCCCCCAAGGAAGTCGACGTCCTCGACCGCCAGGCCGAAGATCTCACCCTGCCGGAGACCGCAGCCCGCCCCAAGGGACACCATCTCCCGGTAGACATCCGGCAGCGCCTCGTGCATGGCCATGACCCGGTCGACCGACCACGGCTTGACCTTGCGCCCGTCTAGGGCAGGCGCCCGCACCGAGCGAGCCCGGCAGGGATTCTCGGCGATGACCCGGTCCTCCACGGCGGCCGTGAAGACTGCGGACACGTTGGCGAAGATGGATCGCCGGTAGGAGGCCGCCCGCCCGGTCTCCTCCAGCTGGCGCATCCAGGCGCGGAGGTGCGAGGGCCGGAAGGATGCCAAGGGCCGGTCACCGAGGTACGGCAGGGCGTGAACCCGCAACCGGATCTCGACGCTCTCACGGGTCACCGGGTCGATCGTGAGCCCCGCCATCCATTCCTTGGCGTACTGCCCGAAGGTCACCGCACCCGCTGCAGGGTCGATGTATCGCCCTTGCGACATGTCGGCTTCGATGTTGGACAGCCAGGCGTCAGCCTTGCGCTTCTGCTTGTCCGGGAAGCTCTTCGACTTCTCGGAGCCGTCCGGCGCGATGTACCGGGCGCGGTAGCGGTGTCCGACGCCGTACCGCTCGGTCTTGACCTTGACGGTCTTGCCGTCCGGGCCCGGGACGTTCTTGTACCAGCGGTCTTGCACGTGTCCGGCCATCAGGCAGCAGCCCCTTTCATGCGGGACTGCACCCAGCTCTGCACGTCCTTCGGGTCGTAGCGCAGGTGCCGACCGACCCGGAAGCCGCGGGGACCCAGACGCTTGCGTCGCCACTGGTAGACGGTCTCGACGCTGGGGAGGTCGAAGAGCTGGACCAGGTCTTCCGGCGTGAGGTAGCGCTCAGGCAGCCGAGTCGGCATGCTCACCACTCCCCCTCGGTGTGCAGCTCTGCCAGAGCTTCGCGAGCGGTCTCGCGGTTGCCTTGCAGATCGCGGGCGATCGTCGCGGCGAGGGCGGATTCACCAGGGGTGTGACCGTGGCCCGCGTACTGCCAGTCGGCCAGCACGAGGACGGTGTCAGGCTCGCGGTCTTCGAGTGCGAGGGCTTCGCGTTCTTGCGCGGCGCGGAAGTCGGCGCGTGCCTGTCGCAGGGCGCCGAGCGTGGTCGAGTAGCGGCGGCTCTTGCTGGAGAAGTGGCCCCGGAAGCCGAGCATGTGAGCCCAGGCCCACAGGCGCCGGTCCGGATACAGCCCGTCCAGGTCCCGGCATGCGGTGATCAGGCGCCGGGCGTGGTCCGGGACGCCGTGACGGTCGAGTTCGGCAAGTTCGCCCACCCGGCGATCGAGGGTTCCGGTGTTCTCGGCGGCTTTGGTCGCGTACTTCGCCACGTACGAGGCCACGGCCTGTTCAGTGAGATCGGAGCCGTCTCCGAACGCCTTGACCGGCCGGACGTCGAGTTGGCGGCCCCACCGGAACGTACGGGCAGGCTGGTCCCCCGAGGCGGGGACACTGACGGTCGTGTACGAGTGATGGGCGGCGGCCCGGATCGCATCACTGAGCAGCTCCGCGCTGGCCCAGGACGGCGCCGCGGAGTCTGGACCCTCGGCCCCGTCGATGCGGATCACGGCATGGAAGTGCACGGCGCCCCGCTTCTGGAACTCCGCGACCTTGCCGTACGAGAGGCGAGCGCACTCCTTCAGCTCGCGCTGCGTGAGGCCCGCGCGGGCGGCGATCTCGCGCCGGAGACGGTTCGTGAATCGCTGCCAGAGGTCCCCGGCGTGGTTGTTGAACAGGACATTGCCCGCGTAGTCGTACGTCTCCGGGTCCAGCGCCGTGCCGAGGGCGGAGTCATCCGAGGCGTGCGGAGTCCCGCAACGGCAGGGCCCGTGATCGGGCCGGTTGTGGACCGGGCCGAAGGAAGGCGCCGTGAGCGTCGCGAAGACGCGGGGGTGATTCCGGACCGTGGCAGGTATGTCCTTGTCCTCGTCTCCGGCGAGCCCGGCGCGGATCAGACGGTAGGTGTCGCCCGCGTAGGTCCAGGCACAGGACGGGCAGCGAGAAGCACGGCGGTTGCCGCAGGCGACCCGGAGGCGTCCGCCCGGTTCATGCTCGGTTGAGTAGTGGTGCAGGGTCTCGCCGGTCGTCTTGTCCTTGTGAATGACCCAGCCGGACAAGTGGACCGGATCGGCGCAGCCACCGGTGCGGCGGACCTGGTCCTGCCAGCGGTCGAAGCCCGGAGACCCGGCCACCCTCAGCGTGTCGGAGAGGGTGACCGGGTCCAGGCCCGCGAAGGTCGCGGGGTTGGTCATGCGCGCCCCCCGACGAACTGGACGGCGGAGGCGGGCAGTGTGCCGGCACCGTGGCAGGCCGGGCAGTCGACGGCGAGCGTGGGCAGTTGCCCGGAGGCGTCGCGATCGCCGGAGGATACGGCGGCGGTGGCGAAGCCGTCGCAGTTCGGGCAGATCCGCGGGGATGCGGCGGTGGCCGGGGCGGAGCCGGTCATGATGGAGGTTCCTTCCGGTTGAGAGATCGGACAGGGACGGCGCCCGGAGCGGACGAGACTTGGCGGTTGAGGCCGCTCCGGGGGCCGGTCAGCGCCGCTTGGACTCGGAGGCGAGCAGCGAGCGCAGGACGACGGCGCACACGGCGACCGAGGCGCCCGTGATGGCGACCGCGAGCAGCATCGAGACGAGGACGGCGCCGACGACGAGGACCACGGCAGTGCCGCCACCGACGAGGGCGAGCACGGAGCCGGGCGTGAGCTGAACCGTGGGACGAGCGGGCGCCGGAGCCGCCACGACGGGAGGCGGGGCCTGGACGCTCGGCACGACGGCGGTCGGCTCGATGACGGCGGGCGGGGACACGAAGCCCGTGGGCGCGGGGTTGGTCGGGACCTTGGGACGCAGCATGGATGATCTCCCTTCTGGGTGGACTACTTAACGAAGCCGTCGACGGCGGGGGCGAAGACGCTGTCGGCGAGGAGGAACCCGCCGAGCAGGAGCACGCCGATCAGCCACCAGGGCGGGCGGATGAGCTTGACGCCGAGGACTCCGACGCAGAGCAGGGCGAACCAGAGCGGGACGTCCATGACGATGGCCTCCTAGCGGACCTTGCAGCGGTGGGTGCGGGCGGCGAGCTGTGCGGCGGACTGGCTGGTGTAGTCGGCGGACCAACCGCAGCCGTCCGAGCTGCACACGGCGGCGTGCTTGGTCTGGCCGTGGCGGTCGCGGTGGGTACCGATCTGCACCGGTCCGATCCGCATCACGGAGTGGAAGAAGTCGCGGGCAGGCATGACGGTGATCTCCTCTCGGTTCAGGCGAGTTGAGCGGCGATGGCATCCGCCATGGGCGCGGGGACGCCGAGGCGGGCGCGAAGCGTGTCGGTGTCGATGCGGGCACCGGTCCGTTGCTCGTGGTCGGCGGCGACCTTGCGGGCGTGGTCGACCAGCGCGGCCGGGACCGGCACCGCAGGAGCAGGCTCAGCGGCCGGGAGAGCCGGGGTGTCGTCAGCGGCCGAGACGGGCTCAGGCTCAGCGGCGGGAACGGGCTCTGGGCCGGGGTCCGAGGCGGAGGCCGCCGTGGGCGGCGACGGAACCGGCGTCCGGTCTTCGGTGGCGGAGTTGGGAGCGTGGGCGAGCAGCGTGCCGCCGAGGAAGGCGAGGGCAGGCCACCCGGCGACGCCGAGCCGGAGGAGAGCGGGCGGGTGCTCCAGGTCGAGGAACCCGGCCGTGGCGACGTTGGCACCGAGCGAGGCCACCAGGGCGATGAGGAACCAGCACCAGGCCAGTCGGGACGGCCCGTCGTTGCGCAGTCGTCGCCAGGCCGCGACCAACAGCAGGTCGACACTGACCGGGTAGGCCCATGCCTTCCAACCTGTCTGCCCGGCAGCAGCGGCGAGGTCGTGCAGGTGGGCGAAGGACAGGGCACCGGCGATCACGGCCTGAACGAGAACGGCGTCCGGGCGAATCGAGCGGGTCATGTCGTCACCTCCTTCGCGAGGGTCAGGCCAGGGAGAGGGCGGTCTCAGGCCGCAGCCGGAGCGGACTCGACGGCGGGCACCAGGGCCGGAGCGGGAGCGCCGAGCGCGGGCCGGAAGGGAGCCAGAGCGGGGACGTCCGGGGTCAGGTCGGCGTGCCGGTTGCAGATGTTCACGGCCTGCCGCAGCGAGGTGTGAGGGGCACGGATACGGGCCCAGCCGCCCGTGGAGTCACCCGTGACGGCGACGCCCGGCGTGTCCGTGGGGATCTGGATCGCGGCCAGCACGGCATCCGGAGCGATGTCACCGAAGGCCATGTTGGCGCTGGACTCGTCGTTGACGCGGTGTGCCGTACGCCCGGTGAGCTGGGCACGGAGCATCGTGATGCCCTTGCCGAGTTCGGAGCCGAACCGCTGTCCGCAGATTTCGAGGTAGATGCCGGCAGCGCGGCCGAGCTGGGCGAGACGGGCGAGCGCGGTGATGATCCGGTCCCGCCGCTTCTCCTCGTCCTTGGTCGCGAAGAGGGCGAGTTCGGCCACCTCGTCGACCAGGACCACGATGGGTATCGGGCGCAGGTCCTCGCGCAGGTCCCAGATATCGGCGGCGATCTCGGCGTCCGGCACGTCAGCGGTGATCCGCTGTTCGGCACGGATGAGCTGGTAGACGTCCTCCATGTGGGACACGAGCGCGTCGAGGAGTTCGGCGGCGGAGTCGGGGTTGTCGGCCAGCGCGGAGAAGCGACGAGCCAGCGGGAACAGCTCTACGCCCTGCTTGCAGTCGATGCCGACCAGGGCGACCCGCTGTGAGGCGAGGGCGGCGACGAGGTTGCGCTGATAGACCGACTTGCCGGACTCCGTGGCGCCCAGCGTCAGCGCGTGCGGAACCGTGCGGTAGTCGCGGAAGTGGACCGAGCCGTCCTCGCGCAGGGCCACCGGAACACGCATCGGACGGGTCTCGGTCACGGCGGGCATCTGCACGCGCTTGAGCACGTCATAGCCGGTCATCCGCACTTCGACCACGCCGGAGCGCAGCTCACGGGAGGTGACGCCGTACACGGTGAACGAGTGCCGGAGCCGGTCGCACGACGCGGCTACGTCGAAGGCGTCCTGACCGGGCCGGAGCTTGAGCCGGAGCACCAGGCCGGTCCGGGTCGGCCGCACCCGGAGGATGCGCGGGGCGCGAGGGCCGGGGACGGGCCGGTTGGTCATCCGGGCCAGGCCGATGCGCCAGCGGGCGGCGGGAACCGTCAGGCCGCAGGCGTCCATGACCGAGCCGTACCGGACCAGGACCCGGAGGGCCGCGAAGGTGACCCCGAAGGTCAGCCAGAACCAGGCGGGGCGCCGCCACCGCAGGAGTCCCGCAGCGGCGGCGACCAGCACCAGAAGGACGATGAGCGACGTCACGGTCAGGCCGCCTTCGACTTCGACATGTCGGCGGCGAGCGAGGTGACGGCGACCGCGCGGAAGGCGATCCCGTGCCGCTTCTGGCCGTTGAACTCGTTCTCCCACGGTCGGGCGATCAGTCCCGTGAGCGCGACCGGGGTGCCCATGGTCAGCTCTCCGGAGACGCCGGTCTCCGGCACGGTGACGCTCAGGATCTCGACGTCGCCGTTGAGGGCGAACATCACGTTCACGGTCATCAGGGTCGCGCCGGTCTCGGCGTCGGTGGCGATCTCGCCGGTACGGCGGTCACGGATCTTCGGCTCGGGGACCTGGGCCACCATCACGGTGGCGGTGGAGGTGTCGACGGGGATCTGACGCATCGTCTGTTCTCCTGTTCTCAGTTGAGCCGCAATGCGGCGGTGAGATCAGGAGACCGCGAGAGGTAGTGGACGCATCACGGTCCGTATGGACGTTTAGGGACGTCTGAGCTATCGTCAAAACGTCCCTACGGCGTCCCAGGGGAGGACACGTCATGGCGAACGAGCGTCTGCGCGCGGCGATTTCAGCGAAGGGCAAGACGATCCAGTCCGTGGCTCAGCACGTCGGAGTGGACCCCAAGAGCGTGGAACGGTGGATCACAACGGACCGCACGCCGCACCGGGGACACCGCTGGAAGGCTGCGAGCTTCCTCGGCGTCGATGAGGTCTACATCTGGCCCAGCGTGCAGAAGCAGGCGGAGACCGCGAGTACGTCGGAACTGATCACGTACTACCCGCACCGGGGAGCCGTGCCGACCGCCCTGTGGTCATCGTTGATCGAGAAGGCCAAGGACCAGGTAGACGTCCTCGTGTACGCGGGACTGTTCCTCTTCGACAGTCACCCGGACCTGCCGGACCAGTTGGCGGAGAAGGCCAAGGCCGGGGCACAGATCCGGATCCTCCTGGGAGACCCCGACTCCGAAATGGTCCGCCAGCGCGGCGAGGAGGAGGGCATCGGCGGCGACCTGGCCGCACGCGCCCGCATTACACGTCGCTACCTCGAACCGGCGATGACGACACCCGGCGTCGAGGTCCGCTTGCACGACACGATCCTCTACAACTCGATCTACCGCTTCGACGACGACGTGTTGGTGAACCCGCATGTCCTCGGAGCACCGGCCGGACAGAACCCGGTCCTGCACTTCCGGTACATCCCGGGAGCCCGGACGTTCCGGCACTACATGCGCAGCTTCGACTACGCCTGGGAGCGCGGAGGCCCCGCGTAGGGGGATGCCGGCACAACCGCCACCAGCCCCCGGACATGCGAGGCTTGACCCATGGCCCGCATCGACTACTTCAACGACCCGGACGCCCCGAAGGCGAACAGCATCGTCCCCTCAGTAACCGCGGTGGCGGTCAACGAGGCCGGGGAAGTCCTGCTCATCCATAAGACAGACAACAACCTCTGGGCCCTGCCCGGCGGCGGAGTCGACGTGGGCGAGTCGGCCCCCGACGCCGCCGTACGGGAGACGAAGGAAGAAACCGGCTTCGACGTCGAGGTGACGAGCCTGGTCGGCATCTACACCAACCCGGCTCACGTCATGGCGTACGACGACGGCGAGGTCCGCCAGCAGTTCTCCATCTGCTTCCGCGCCCGCATCGTCGGCGGCGAGCTGCGCACGAGCAGCGAGAGCAAGGAGGTGGCGTTCGTGGACCCGAGCCGACTCGACAGCCTGAACATCCACCCGTCGATGCGGATGCGGATCGATCACGGCCTATCCGACGAGACCGCTCCTCACATCGGCTAACGTGCGAGGCGAGCGCGCGTCCGCTCGACGGCGGCCCCGAGATACGGACGCGCCTTGCTGATCGCGTTATGGACTTCACTGCCCTCCGCGTACCGCTCCAGGATCTCGTCAATGCGGCGATCGAAGTCGAAGGACTGCCCGGCCGGACCGGTCGTCATGTCCGCGTAGATCAGGGCATCCAGGACCGGCGAGTCTTCCCGCTCGTAGACGTCCAGCTCCGCAGTCAGCCCACGCTGTTCGGCCTCGTAGACAGCCCCGGAGTGGTGAGCGACCAGGCGGACGAGCCGTGCCGGCGCCCCGAGCGATTCGAGATGCCGCGCACCATCGATCGGGTGGAACCCCGTGTCCCGCAGCTCGGGCGCGTAGCCGAGGTCATGCAGCCAGGCCGCAGCCACAAGCAGATCGCGATCCTCCTCGGGCACAGCCGCGGATACCTCTTGGGCACGAGCCGCGACGGCCTGAGTGTGCAGCCAGCGGTTCCCAAGCGGGGGCAACAGCGACTCGGCCAGTTCGGCAGCGCCTTGAGGCGTGTCCAATCCAGAGGGCATAGGTCGCACGGTAGCCGAGACGGGCACGTAGCCGACAGCCCGGGAGCATCCGTTCCGGATCATGGACGCGGTAGAACTTTCCCTACTTCATCAAGGCCCGCGCACGGCGCGGGCGCGCGCCGCCTCCACGGCGCGGCCCGCCTCCTGTCTTCGCCCCGGCTGGCCGCGCCCGGCGGCGCGCTCGGCGGCTGCGGGCATGAAGTGGGGAGACACCCTCTGTGGCTGGGCGGTCGGCTCCACGGCTTTAGGCAGCCACTTTGGGGCGAGCCTCTAAGATCTTGGCCCCAACGTCGTGCTTTAACGGGCAGGTCCACAGACTGCCCGACTCGCCATCAGCTTACGGGGCCAAGATCACTCGCCCCAAAGCAGCTCCAGCCCAAAGCCGCTCCACCGACCTATCGTAGAAGTTCGTGACGCCGAACGCTAATATCCGGCGATGGCAGACTCAATCTCCAAGAGGAGATCTCGGAGCTCGGGAACAACTTCTTCTGCTCTCATATTGTTCGAAATTGCACGAACACTGATAGCCTTGTAGCCACGCCCCATCAATTTCACATTCAGAGACGAGAGAACCTTTTTCGGAGGGACCATCCCCGCCCTCTTCTCTTCATCATCCCACCACTGATCAAACTCCGGGATGGCGGCTCGCGTAACTTCCATGGCATGTGAGCTCGCACTTACAAGGTCCGTCTGGCGGCGATACAGGAACTGGGCTTGAGCATCCACCTTCTGCTCACTGATCGCCTCGGCCAATAGATCTCGACTGAGCGAAAAATCCGCGCCGGAGAGTCTCGAAATAACACTTGGAATCAAAAAGTAGCTTTCAAGTTCTTTCTTCTGCCAAACATGACAGTGCACCCCCGATCGCGATAGCGCGCTGGTCACATCGAAAGCTTGGCCTTCGGTTCGATTATCCCGATCGAGAATAACGTGCACCTTCACCGAATCGCCAAGCAGACTTTCACTAAGCGTGGCAAACGAACCAGCTTGAGCCCACTTATCGAAACCACCGAGAGGAATGACGGCAACGCCTTTTTCTCTGGCGAGCCTACTAGCGCCAACCTTGCGTGCGACATTCCGCAGGATCTTCATGTCCTGCCCCTCCACGAAGAGGGCCACTTTAGAGCGAAGTGCTCGTGCGAGACCTAGGTTAAACCCCGTGCCAAGCGACTGACTAGCCTGCTCCATCGACTTTGAGTCGCGAAGATGCCTAGCGCGCTTGCGCGTTCTGTCTACCAGGATCACCGCGTCTCTGCGGGCCTCAGCTAGGATCTCAGGAGCGTGAGTAGCAAGGATCCACTGCTGATCTCTCTCTTCCAGAACGTTAACTAGCCTGCGCTGCAAATCTGGATGCAAGAAGACGTCTGGCTCGTCCAAAACAAGCGTCTTAGCGGCCCTGTGGCGATACAGATGGAGCAAGAATTGGAGCCAAATCTGAAGCCCATCACCGGCCCAAAAGAGCTCTTTGACGGACCTTGTAGCAGTCTCAGTGAAGTACAGGTCAAGTTCAGTGGCATCGCCAGTAGAGCTCGCCTCAATGCTAATTTCTTGAATCTCGGGAGTATTATCTAGGATGAAATCGCTCAGATCGCGGTAAGCGTCTGGGTCCTCCCGCCTGAGATAGTAGAGTTGATTTCTGAAATGACTGCTCGATAGACGCGTCGTCTGACTTTCCCTGACGTACTTTTCCGTCAGAATAAGCTCACGATGCTGAACAGGGGTCAAAGTAGGAACGACACCAATTGACGGCGTCACAGACCTAGCGACGGCGCTTGTACTAACAAGCGACCCATCATCTTTAACCAGACAGAAAAATGGAAACTCTCCCACCGGCCATACAGATTTGAGAGTCGCTCCGGAACTGAACGTCAACTCAAGCCGTGTTTCAGATTCTCGAAACTCATGCCGGATATTTTCACCTACAAATCCGGATGGGTTTCCAATTCCGCTAGAGAGTTGATGACCCAGAGCCCACTTATTACCATCCAGATCGAATCGGTCGCGACAGTTCCTACGGCGAGCGAAAGATACTTCCTCCGCCGCGAGCCTTAGGGCCGAGATAATGGTGCTCTTCCCGGCATTGTTGGGTCCAACTAGGACTACTTCCTGCCCGAAATTAATTTCGAACTCGGCGAAGCCCTTGAAGTGATTCAGGCGCAGCTTCTTCAGCACTTGACCACTGTAGTTTCCCCACTCCCACCTGGACAGCGGTTTACCCCAATTGCTGCGATGGGGTGCTGCGTCGCCCTCTTGACGCCGAGGATCTTGCAAGAGGGGCCCATCGAGAGAGCGCCCTCCCGGGCCGTCCTAGGGCCGTGGAAGGGCGCTCAACAATGACCAACGTCGACAGCTACCGACAGCTCAGCAGCAGGTCAGGGCGTTGATCCATAAGACGGCCGCAGGTCACGGCCGCCCGTGATCAGTTGTGGCTGTGCAGGACCTCGTTCAGGCCGCCCCACACCGCGTTGTTCGGGCGGGCCTCGACCGTGCCGGTGACCGAGTTGCGGCGGAAGAGGATGTTGGAGGCGCCGGAGAGTTCACGGGCCTTGACGACCTGGCCGTCGGGCATCGTGACGCGGGTGCCCGCGGTGACGTAGAGGCCGGCCTCGACCACGCACTCGTCGCCCAGGGCGATGCCGACGCCCGCCTCGGCGCCGACCAGGCAGCGCTCGCCGATGACGATGCGGACGTTGCCGCCGCCGGAGAGGGTCCCCATGGTGGAGGCGCCGCCGCCGATGTCGGAGCCGTCGCCGACGACGACGCCCGCGGAGATGCGGCCCTCGACCATCGAGGTGCCCAGCGTGCCGGCGTTGAAGTTGACGAAGCCCTCGTGCATGACCGTGGTGCCCTCGGCCAGGTGCGCGCCGAGGCGGACGCGGTCGGCGTCGGCGATGCGGACGCCCTTGGGGGCGACGTAGTCCGTCATGCGGGGGAACTTGTCGATCGAGGTGACCTGGAGGTGCAGGCCCTCGGCGCGGGCGTTGAGACGGACCTTCTCGATGTCGTCGACGGCGACCGGGCCGAGCGAGGTCCAGGCGACGTTGGCGAGGTGGGCGAAGATGCCGTCCAGGCTCTGGCCGTGCGGCTTGACCAGGCGGTGGGAGAGCAGGTGCAGCCGCAGGTAGACGTCGTGGGTGTCGACCGGCTTCTCGTCCAGCGAGGAGATGACCGTGCGGACCGCGACCACCTCGACGCCGCGGCGGGCGTCCGGACCGACCGCGGCGGTCGCGCCGCCGCCCAGGAGTTCGGCGGCCTGTTCGGCGGTGAGGCGCTCGGTGCCGGAGGGACCGGGCTCGTCGGACAGTTCGGGGGCCGGGAACCAGGTGTCGAGGACGGTGCCGTCGGCGGCGATCGTGGCGAGGCCGGCGGCCACGGCGCCGGTGGTGCGGGGAGCAGTCGTGTCGGTCATGAGGGCAACCTAACCGGCCGCCGCCCGCCGATGCGAGCCGGGCCCGGGAGCGTCTCGCGTGCCGGGCGCGGGGATCAGCCGGGTCAGCACCTCCCGGGCGTACTCCTCGTCGTAGGGCGTGTCCGTCAGCAGCACCTGGAGGCAGACGCCGTCCAGTACGGCGACCAGGGCGCGGGCCGTCGTGGGGTCCGTGCGGGCGGCGAGCAGGGCGCCCACGCCCTCGGCCCACTCGGCGGCGACCGGGCGCAGCGCGGGACGGCGCAGAGCGGCGAGGTACAGCTCGTACTCCAGCTCCACGCCGGTGCGGTCGCCGCCCAGCCATGCGCCGAGGACGCGGGCGAGTTCGCCGGGCAGGTCGGCTTGGGGGTCGGACAGGGCGGGGTGCGCCGCGACGACCCGGGCGAAGCCCTCGTTGGCCTGGCGCAGGGCGGCGACCATGAGGTCGTCGAGGGTCGCGAAGTGGTACGTCGTGGAGCCGAGCGGCACGTCCGCCTCGGCGGCGACGCTGCGGTGGCTGAGCCCGGCGATGCCCGCCCGCCCGACCACCCTGATCGCGGCGTCGATGATGCGCTGGCGGCGCTCCGGATCGTGGCGGCGGGGCATCAGTGCGCTCCGCCCAGGTTGAGGACGACGACGCCGATGATGATCAGCGCGATGCCCGCGGCCTTGGTGAGCGTCATGCCCTCGCCCATGAAGGCGACGCCGATGGTGGCGATGGCGGCGGTGCCCACTCCGGCCCAGATGGCGTAGGCCGTGCCGACGGCGAGGATCTTCAGGGTCTGGGCGAGCAGCGCGAAGGAGAGGACATAGGCGAGTGCCGTCAGCAGGGACGGCACGAGTCTGCTGAAGCCCTCGCTGTACTTCATGGCGGTGGTGCCGGCGACCTCGGCGGCGATGGCTCCGGCCAGGAGCAGATATCCCATGTGTACGAGCGTACATAACGCGGGACGCGGGCGGGTGCGAACACGGGAACGGCGACACCCGGAGGTGCCGCCGCTCCCGAAAACGCTGCTGCCGATGTGTCTCAGACGTTGAACCCGAGCGCGCGCAGCTGCTCGCGTCCGTCGTCCGTGATCTTGTCGGGGCCCCACGGCGGCATCCAGACCCAGTTGATGCGCAGCTCGCTGACGAGGCCGTCCGTGGCGGACTTGGCCTGGTCCTCGATCACGTCGGTCAGCGGACAGGCCGCCGACGTCAGGGTCATGTCGACGGTCGCGATGTTCGCGTCGTCGACGTGGATGCCGTAGATCAGGCCGAGGTTGACGACGTCGATGCCCAGCTCGGGGTCCACGACGTCCATCAGGGCCTCGCGGAGTTCCTCCTCCGAGGCCGGCTTCATCTCCAGGGTCTCGCTCATGCCGTCGTCTCCTTCTCGGCGTCGGCGCCGTCCAGCGCCTGGGCGGTCGCGTCCTTCCAGGCCATCCAGCTCAGCAGGGCGCACTTGACCCGGGCCGGGTACTTCGAGACCCCGGCGAACGCGACCGCGTCCTCCAGGACCTCCTCCATCGCGTCGTCGGGCTCGATCCTGCCCTTGGACTGCATCAGCTCCAGGAAGGTCTCCTGGATGCGCTGCGCCTGGGCGAGGTCCTTGCCGACCAGCAGGTCGTTCAGCACGGAGGCGCTCGCCTGGCTGATGGAGCAGCCCTGGCCCTCGTAGCTGACGTCGCTGATCGTCGTCCCGTCGTACTTCACACGGAGCGTGATCTCGTCGCCGCATGTCGGGTTGACGTGGTGGACCTCGGCGTCGCCATCCCGCAAGCCCCGCCCGTGCGGGTTCTTGTAGTGGTCCAGGATGACTTCCTGGTACATGGAGTCCAGCTTCATGCTCTTCGCTCGTCCCGTCAGCCGAAGAAGTTCCGTACGTGCTCCAGGCCGTCGACCAGCGCGTCGATCTCGGCCGGCGTGGAGTACAGATAGAACGACGCTCGCGTGGTCGCAGGAATTCCGTAGCGCAGGCAGACCGGGCGGGCGCAGTGGTGGCCGACCCGGACCGCGATGCCCTGCTCGTCGAGGACCTGGCCCACGTCGTGCGGGTGGATGTCCCCCAGCGTGAAGGAGATCGCCGCGCCGCGCTCCTCGGCCGTGGTGGGGCCGATGATGCGCAGGTTAGGGACCTCCAGCAGGCGCTTGACCGCGTACTCGGTCAGCGCGTGCTCGTGGGCGAGGATCTTGTCCATGCCGATCGAGTTCAGGTAGTCGATCGCCGCGCCCAGGCCGACCGCACCCGCGATCGGGGGCGTGCCCGCCTCGAACTTGTGCGGGGCCGGAGCGTAGGTGGAGGAGTGCATCGAGACGGTCTCGATCATCTCGCCGCCGCCGAGGAACGGCGGGAGGTCCTCGAGCAGCTCCTGGCGGCCCCACAGGACGCCGATGCCGGTCGGACCGCACATCTTGTGACCGGTGAAGGCCACGAAGTCGGCCTGGAGGGCCTGTACGTCCAGCGGCATGTGCGGCGCGGCCTGGGAGGCGTCGATGCACACGAGCGCGCCGACCTCCTGGGCGCGGCGCACGATCGCCTCGACCGGGTTCTGGGTGCCCAGGATGTTGGAGACCAGCACGAAGGAGACGATCTTCGTCTTCTCGGTGATGACCTCGTCGATGTTGGACAGATCCAGGCGGCCGTCGTCCGTGAGACCGAACCAGCGGAGCTTCGCGCCGGTGCGCTGCGAGAGCAGCTGCCACGGCACGATGTTGGAGTGGTGCTCCATCTCCGTGATGACGATCTCGGTCTCGTGGTCCACGCGGTAGGGGTCGTCGGCCCAGCCCAGCATGTTCGCGACCAGGTTGAGCGACTCCGAGGCGTTCTTGGTGAAGATCACCTCGTCGCGCGAGGGCGCGTTGATGAACTCCGCGACCTTGTCACGCGCGCCCTCGTACAGCGCCGTGGCCTCCTCGGCGAGGACGTGCACGCCGCGGTGGACGTTGGCGTTGTAGCGCTCGTAGTACTCGCTGAGCGCGTCCAGCACCTGCCGCGGCTTCTGGCTGGTCGCCGCGTTGTCCAGGTACACGAGCTTGTGCCCGTCGTGGACCTGGCGGTCCAGGATGGGGAAGTCCTTGCGGATCGCCTCGGTGTCGAGGAGGCCCGGCAGCTGTGTCACTCGGATGCGCCGCCCTTCGTGTATGCCTCGTAGCCCTCGGCCTCCAGCTTGTCGGCCAGCTCGGCGCCGCCGGACTCGGCGATGCGGCCGTTGGCGAAGACGTGGACGTGGTCGGGCTTGATGTAGCGCAGGATGCGCGTGTAGTGCGTGATCAGCAGCGTGCCGACCTCGCCGGTCTCGCGGACGCGGTTGACGCCCTCGGAGACGACGCGCAGGGCGTCGACGTCGAGGCCGGAGTCGGTCTCGTCGAGGATCGCGACCTTCGGCTTGAGCAGCTCCAGCTGGAGGATCTCGTGGCGCTTCTTCTCACCGCCGGAGAAGCCCTCGTTGACGTTGCGCTCGGCGAAGGCGGGGTCCATGTTGAGGCGCTCCATGGCCTCCTTGACCTCCTTGACCCAGTGCCGCAGCTTGGGAGCCTCGCCGCGGACGGCGGTGGCGGAGGTGCGCAGGAAGTTGGAGACGGAGACGCCGGGGACCTCGACCGGGTACTGCATGGCGAGGAAGAGGCCGGCGCGGGCGCGCTCGTCGACGGACATCTCCAGGACGTCCTCGCCGTCGAGGGTGACGGTGCCGCCGGTGATCGTGTACTTGGGGTGACCCGCCAGCGAGTAGGCGAGGGTCGACTTGCCGGAGCCGTTGGGGCCCATGATGGCGTGCGTCTCGCCCTGCTTCACGGTGAGGTCGACGCCCTTGAGGATCTCCTTCGTGGCGTTGTCGGCCTCGACGGTGACGTGCAGGTCTCGGATTTCAAGCGTTGCCATGGGTGCCTCAGGACTCCTGGGTGAGGGAGACGAGCACGTCGTCCCCTTCGATCTTTACGGGGTAAACGGGGACGGGGCGCGTCGCCGGAAGACTGTCGGGCTTGCCGGAGCGGAGGTCGAAGCGCGAGCCGTGCAGCCAGCACTCGATGTGGCAGTCGTCGACCTCGCCCTCGGCCAGCGAGACGTTCGCGTGCGAGCAGATGTCGTGGATCGCGAACAGCTCGCCCTCGGTGCGCACGACGGAGATCGGCGTGCCGTCGAGTTCCACCCGCTTGGGGGTGTCCTCCTCCAGCTCGTCCGCTCCACAGACGCGTACGAAGGTCATGCGACCGACGCCTCCAGCTCCTCGGCGATCTTGCTGAGCAGGCGCTCCTCGATGTCCGCGACGCCGATCTGCTGGACCAGCTCGGCGAAGAAGCCGTGGACCACCAGGCGGCGGGCGTCCAGCTCGGGGATGCCGCGCGCCATCAGGTAGAAGAGCTGCTCGTCGTCGAAGCGGCCGGTGGCGGAGGCGTGACCGGCGCCGACGATCTCGCCGGTCTCGATCTCCAGGTTCGGCACCGAGTCGACCCGCGCGCCGTCGGTGAGGACGAGGTTGCGGTTCATCTCGTAGGTGTCGGTGCCCTCGGCCGCGGCCTCGATGAGCACGTCGCCGATCCAGACCGCGTGCGCGTCGTCGCCCTGGAGCGCGCCCTTGTAGACGACGTTCGACTTGCAGTGCGGGACGTTGTGGTCGACCAGGAGGCGGTGCTCCTGGTGCTGGCCCGCGTCGGTGAAGTACAGACCGAACAGCTCGGCCTCGCCGCCGGGTCCGGCGTAGGCCACCCGCGGGTGCAGCCGGACCAGGTCGCCGCCGAAGGTGACGACGAAGGACTTGAAGGTCGCGTCGCGGCCGACGAGCGCGTTGTGCTGGCCGACGTGGACGGCCTTGTCGTCCCAGTCCTGGACGGAGACGACGGTCAGCTTGGCGCCGTCGCCCAGGACGTAGTCGACGTTGGCGGCGAGCACCGCGTCGCCGGTGTGGTCGATGACGACCACGGCCTCGGCGAAGGCGCCGAGCTCGATCACCTGGTGGCCGAAGCGGGTGCCGCCCTCGCCGTGCACGGCGATGCGGATCGGCTCGGTGAGGACCGTCTCCTTGGGGACGGTGATCACGCCGGCCTTCTCGAAGGACGAGTAGGCCTGGGCGGCGACCCGGTCCACGGGGGTCCCGGCCCTGCCGATGCGTGCGTCGTCGCGGCCGACGGTCTCGACGACGACGCCCTCGGGCGCCTCGACGTCGACCTTCACTCCGTCACCGGTGGCGGCGGCGGTGCCGTCGTGCAGCCCGCGCAGCCGCTCCAGCGGGGTGAACCGCCATTCCTCCTCGCGGCCGTGGGGGACCGGGAAGTCCGCCACGTCGAAGGACGCGGGCGCGCTCATGCGCGTGGCGACGGTCGACTCGGCGGCCACCGCGATCTGGCCCGCGGTGGTGGACCCCACGGGGATGTTCTGAGCCTCAGCCATGGCTGTCGGTCTGCTCTCTTCCTACGTTCCTGGATCTGGTGACTGCTGCGGGGGCGGCGGGGGTCAGCCGACCGCGCCCTCCATCTGCAGCTCGATCAGCCGGTTGAGCTCGAGGGCGTACTCCATGGGCAGCTCCTTGGCGATCGGCTCGACGAAGCCGCGCACGATCATCGCCATCGCCTCGAACTCGCTCAGGCCGCGGCTCATCAGGTAGAAGAGCTGGTCCTCGGAGACCTTGGAGACGGTCGCCTCGTGGCCCATGGACACGTCGTCCTCGCGGACGTCCACGTAGGGGTACGTGTCGGAGCGGGAGATGGTGTCGACCAGCAGCGCGTCGCACAGCACGTTCGACTTGGAGCCGTGGGCGCCCTCGCCGATCTCGACCAGACCGCGGTAGGAGGTGCGGCCGCCGCCGCGCGCCACGGACTTCGAGACGATGTTGGAGGAGGTGTTCGGCGCCATGTGGACCATCTTGGAGCCGGCGTCCTGGTGCTGGCCCTCGCCCGCGAAGGCGATGGACAGGGTCTCGCCCTTGGCGTGCTCACCCATCAGGTAGACGGCCGGGTACTTCATCGTCACCTTGGAGCCGATGTTGCCGTCGATCCACTCCATGGTCGCGCCCTCGTACGCCACGGCGCGCTTGGTGACCAGGTTGTAGACGTTGTTCGACCAGTTCTGGATGGTCGTGTAGCGGCAGCGGGCGTTCTTCTTGACGATGATCTCGACGACCGCGGAGTGCAGCGAGTCCGACTTGTAGATCGGCGCGGTGCAGCCCTCGACGTAGTGCACGTAGGCACCCTCGTCGACGATGATCAGGGTCCGCTCGAACTGGCCCATGTTCTCCGTGTTGATGCGGAAGTAGGCCTGGAGCGGGATCTCGACGTGCACGCCCTTCGGCACGTAGATGAAGGAGCCGCCGGACCACACGGCGCTGTTCAGCGAGGCGAACTTGTTGTCACCGACCGGGATGACGGTGCCGAAGTACTCCTTGAAGAGCTCCGGGTGCTCCTTCAGGGCCGTGTCGGTGTCCAGGAAGATGACGCCCTGCTCCTCCAGGTCCTCGCGGATCTGGTGGTAGACGACCTCCGACTCGTACTGCGCGGCGACACCGGCGACGAGGCGCTGCTTCTCCGCCTCGGGGATGCCGAGCTTGTCGTACGTGTTCTTGATGTCCTCGGGCAGGTCCTCCCAGGACTCCGCCTGCTTCTCCGTGGAGCGCACGAAGTACTTGATGTTGTCGAAGTCGATCCCCGACAGGTCCGAGCCCCAGTTCGGCATGGGCTTCTTCTCGAAGAGGCGCAGGCCCTTGAGACGGAGCTTGGTCATCCACTCCGGCTCGTTCTTCTTCGCGGAGATGTCGCGGACGACGTCCTCGTTGATGCCGCGCTTGGCAGAGGCGCCGGCCGTGTCGGAGTCGGCCCAGCCGTATTCGTACTTGCCCAGGCCCTCGAGCTCGGGGTGAGCAGTCTCCGTGGGGAGAGTCATGCGGGGTTCCTCCCGGCCGTGCTTGCAGATGCGTTAGCGGTGTTCTCGGACGCGCGCGCCGGGGGTGGCGCGTGCGAAGTCTTCGGAATGAACGTGGTGCAGACCCCGTCGCCGTGCGCGATGGTCGCGAGACGCTGTACATGCGTACCGAGCAGCTCGGCGAAAAATTCCGTCTCCGCCTCGCACAGCTGCGGGAACTGCTCCGCGACGTGGGCGACCGGGCAGTGGTGCTGGCACAGCTGCTCGCCCTGCTGGGGGTGGGGTGCGCTCCGCGCGGTAGCAGCGTACCCGTCCTCGCTCAGGGCCTTGGCCAGCGCTTCGGCGCGCTTCTCGGCGGGGACGGACTCCACGGCCGCGCGGTACGCGCCCGACTGGGCGGCGATCCGGGCGCGGGCGAAGGCGGCGATCGCCTGCTCCCCGCCCTCCTGCTCGGCGATCCAGCGCAGGGCGTCGGCGGCCAGCTTGTCGTACGACTGGTCGAAGGCGTCCCGGCCGCAGTCGGTGAGCGCGAAGACCTTGGCGGGCCGCCCGCGTGTGCGCGCGCCGTAGACCCGCTGCTCGCGGGGCTCGACCACGTCGTCGGCGACCAGGGCGTCGAGGTGGCGCCGGACGGCGGCCTGGGTCAGGCCCAGGCGTCCGGCGAGCTCGGCGACAGTGGACGGCCCGTGGTCCAGGATGGAGCGCGCGACCCGGTTGCGGGTGGACCGCTCACCGGTCGCGAGTTCCTCCTGCGGAGCCTCACCGACGTTTTTCACAACGCCATTGTTGCGTAATTCCTTCGGGGCGGGCAAGCCGCGTCCGGATCATCGGACGGTGCCCTGCGTCACTTAGGCATACCTAAACTGACCTGCGGAAACGATCTTTGATCGATCAGCCGGGAGCAATCCACTGGCGTCCACGACCGGCTTCCGGAACACTCCCCCGCATGCCCACACCGCCTCCGACCGGCCCACTCGTCACCCGCGGCTCGATCGCAGCCGGGCTGCGCGAACTGGGTGTGCGGACCGGCGACACCCTCCTCGTGCACTCCTCCCTCAGCTCCCTCGGCTGGGTCTGCGGCGGCCCCGTCGCGGTGGTCCAGGCGCTGCTCGACGTCCTCGGCCCGAGCGGCACCCTGGTGGTCCCGACCCAGACCGGCGACCTCTCCGACCCGGCCCTGTGGACCAGCCCGCCGGTGCCCGAGGAGTGGTGGGAGACCGTGCGCGCCGCGACGCCCGCCTACGACCCGCTGATCACGCCCTCGCGCGGCGTCGGGGTGGTCCCCGAGACGGTGCGCACCTGGCCGGGTGCCCGGCGCAGCGCCCATCCGCAGACCTCCTTCGCGGCCCTCGGCGCCCGCGCCGAGGAGGTGGTCGCCGACCACGCGACCGACTGCCGGCTGGGCGAGCGGAGCCCCCTGGCCGCGCTGGAACGGCTGGACGCCCGCGTCCTGCTGCTCGGCGCGGGCTACGACGCGTGCACCGCCTTCCACCTCGCCGAGTACCGGATCCACGCCCCGCTGGTGGAGGTGGGGCGCCCGGGGCCGGTGGGCTGGGAGCGGGTGACGGAGGTGTCAATCACCTCGGAGCGCTTCGACGAACTGGGCCACGACTTCGAACGGGACCGCCCCGTGGTGCGCGGCAGGGTCGGCGCGGCCGAGGCACGCCTGTTCCCGTTGACCGACGCGGTCGCGTACGCCGAGCGGTGGCTGCCCCTGCACCGCCCCCGCGAGTGAGCCCCGCCCCGGGCCGGAGGGGTTACCCACGGTTTTCCACACCCCCGCGCCCGGCAGGTCGTCCGTCTCCCTAAACTCGTGACCCATGCGAAGCGAGCCCGTGGTCCAGGTCCAGGCCCTGGTGAAGCGGTACGGAACGAAGACCGCGGTGGACGGCCTCGACCTGGTGGCCCGCACGGGCGTCACCGCCGTGCTCGGCCCCAACGGGGCGGGCAAGACGACCACGGTCGAGACCTGTGAGGGGTACCGCAGACCGGACTCCGGGACGGTGCGCGTCCTGGGCCTGGACCCGGTGCGGCAGGGCGCCGAGCTGCGCCCGCGCATCGGCGTGATGCTCCAGTCCGGGGGCGTCTACTCCGGTGCCCGCGCGGACGAGATGCTGCGCCACGTCGCGAAGCTGCACGCCCACCCGCTGGACGTCGACGCGCTGATCGAGCGGCTCGGTCTCGGCTCGTGCGGCCGCACCACGTACCGCAGGCTCTCGGGCGGGCAGCAGCAGCGGCTCGCCCTCGCGATGGCCGTGGTCGGCCGCCCGGAGCTGGTGTTCCTGGACGAGCCGACCGCCGGCCTGGACCCGCAGGCCCGCCGGGCCACCTGGGACCTCGTGCGGGACCTGCGCGGGGACGGGGTCTCAGTGATCCTCACCACGCACCACATGGACGAGGCCGAGCAGCTGGCCGACGACGTCGCCATCGTCGACACCGGCCGGGTCGTCGCCCAGGGCTCCCCGGAGGAGCTGTGCCGCGGCGGCGCCGAGAACACCCTGCGGTTCACGGGCCGCCCGGGACTGGACGTCGCGTCCCTGCTCAAGGCGCTGCCCCCGGACTCCGCCGCCGCCGAGCTGACCCCGGGCTCCTACCGGGTGAACGGCAAGGTCGACCCGCAACTGCTCGCGACGGTGACCTCCTGGTGCGCCCAGCACGGGGTGATGCCGGACCGCATCTCGGTGGAGCGGCACACACTGGAGGACGTCTTTCTGGAGCTGACCGGCAAGGAGCTGCGC